>NZ_JAKRDU010000019.1:0-29565 GCF_022347325.1 Corynebacterium nasorum | reverse complement strand
CCAGGCTAACTGCCTCGCCTGCCACCACGCGCTCAACAGCAGCATCCTTAACATCCTTCGGAGTCCAACGCGTCACAACTACCTCCCGGTCGAAGTGGCGCATTCACCCCTTGACAGCACGCAATTAAGGGCTAAAGGGAGAAAAACATTAAACTTACGCTTCAGTTTCAACGGTTCTTGAGCCATCAGAGAGAAAATTAATGCTGGCTTTCTTTGCACCGAAGGGGCTACGTGAGTCATCGCTATTACCTCCCAGCCCCTTCGATATCCGCACTACCCGTTATCGTTAGGAAGGCATCCTCCAAAGTGTGGCTTTGAATTGTTGCACTAGCAATGGGGGATCCTTCAGTCACAATTGAAGTAATAATTTGGGACGACAGCTCCCTGTCTTGGTATCGCAATCGAATTTTTCCGTCATCAAGGATTGAGTAAGGGATACCTCGCCGGTCTAATACTTGCTCCACTTCGGAAGAATTCAGAGCATCAATCACAAGAGAAGGAGCACCGATTAGACTGCTAAGCTCCCCCTCATAACGCAAAGAACCTTCATGGATAATGCCTACGACATCAGCAACTTGTTCAATTTCGGAGAGGATGTGACTAGAAACGACTACGGTTTTTCCCATTTCTCTGGAAAATCGCAAAATTAACTCACGAATTTCTCTAATTCCATCTGGGTCTAGGCCGTTAGTAGGTTCGTCGAGCAATAAGATGTCGGGGTCACCAACCAAGGCTAGCGCGATTCCCAGTCTTTGCTTCATGCCCAGAGAGTATTCTCCGGCTTTTCGTTTTCCGTGATTAGAGAGACCTACCATCTCAAGAATGTGACTAGTGTTTGTTTTGACCCCCCTGAGCTTGCCAAGGTAGGAGATATTTTCCGCCCCAGTTAAATTAGGATAAAATGATGGCTCTTCGATCAGGCTCCCGATATGAGAGAGATAGCTTGTGTCCCCGCCAGCCACCGGCCTTCCTTCAAGCTCAACAGTGCCAGTATCAGGCCTCAAAAGACCCAAAATGATTTTCATCACCGTGGATTTTCCCGCTCCATTTCGGCCCAGGAAGCCGTAGACTTTACCAGTAGGAACGGTGATTGAAAGATCTTGGATTACTTCAGTCTTTCCGAGTATTTGAGTCACGTGGTTTAAGTGGAGTTTTGTTCCCCTGTCCATTTTCCCTCTTTCTTTAAGAACTTCGAAGCGGCCGTAGTGGCCTCGGAGCTCATTGTTCAATGAACGGGAGTAGAAATCCATCATAAGGAGACTTTTGTCCCCTACAGGGGACAATCCTAAAGCTGACGACGTAGAGTTAAACTGACTAGGAATTTCGCTTGAAGAAACTAAATCAATCTGCCATTGTGGACGTTAACTACCCCCCCTACCGCTCCTCGAAATTCTTTGGACAAGATAGCTGAAGCGTGGCAATCTTCCCCCTCAGCTCCATTACTAGGGGCACTTCTGAGTGCGTCGATACAATTTGCAGTCTCGCTGTCCTTCCACGTAAATAGTCTTTTCGAGCCTGACTACCTGTGGTGGATATGGGTGTCGTCGCAGTCGATTGTGTTACTTTTCAGGCGGCGAGCGCCGTTCCTTATTCTCATTATTCAATGCATCTTTATGGTTTCTGCGGAAGTTTTTTATTCTGCAGGCGCTTTTTGCCTTATTCCACTACTCATATCCGTCCATAGCACAAGTTCTCGCTCTACCGCTTGGAAAATCGGGGTAGGACTCCTAATGGCCCTAGCGGCCGACTTCCCCGCTTCATGGAAAATGTTTCCTACTTACGGAATCAGCGCCTTCCTACCAGCTTTCTTCTATGTGGGAACAATCTCCACCATTTCTTTGGGGGCGAGATTTCGAAAGCTATCGTTAGCTCGCCAAGATGACGTTTTCGCAGCTGAGCATCATGCTAGATTGTCCGAAAACAAAAGGCTTCAGGCAGAACGTTCTACCCGTATTGCCACTGGTCTTCACGACAGCGTGGGACATAGTCTGACTGCTATAGCAGCGCTAAGCGAAGGTGTCAAAGGTCAGTTAGGCCGTCCTGATCTAGAAGAAGCTTTGGAAATGATTGATGAATTGGCGCGTGACGCTCTTGCAGATACGCGTCGGACTGTTTATGAGATAAACCAAGAGGAAGTACCCCCCGATCTAGCAACCTTAACCGAGGAGGGACAACACACATGGAATGATTTGGCTTCCCTCATAGAAGTAACTCGGAAAACTGGGATATCTGTTGCATTTCTAGAAAACGGTAAACGCACAGAGAACCAGTGTATCCAGGAACTGTGTTTTCAAGTCATAAGGGAATGCACGACTAACACGATTCGACATGCACAAGAAGCAAGCCAAATTACCGTTTCGTTAGATTTTTCTCCACATTCGGTTCGTATTCATTTTTCCGATAATGGAAAACTACAGACCTCTGTAGTGAAACCCGGAAATGGAATCCTAGGAATGCGTAGACGTCTAGAAAAGGTAGGAGGAAGCTTAACCGCGAGCTCTACACGTAGGGGATGGAAAGTGGACGCGATAATCCCTATTTACCCAGGTTCAAGGGAAGGAAACACCAGTGCAGAACGATATAAATAATGACTCTTCAATTAGAGTAATGATCGTGGACGACCAAAAGGCCGCTCGGTTCGGACTTTCCTTGCTCGTAAAAAAGGCAGCCGATATGCATGTAATGGTGTCCGCAACCAACGGTCAAGAAGCGATTGAAGTACTTTCCCGAATGAAGGAAGCCAATGATCTCCTCCCCCAAGTCATCTTAATGGATATCCGCATGCCTTTTCTGAATGGAATCGAAGCAACAGAACGGATAATTGCTTCGTTTGACAAGATAAAAATATTAATAATGACTACATATGATCAGGATGATTACGCTCTTAGTGCTCTCGATGCGGGAGCCTCCGGATATCTACTTAAGGATGCCCGTTCACGTGATTTACAGAATGCTATTCGATCTGTATACGGGGGAGACGCAGTCCTTACTCCTCGGATAACGGCCACCCTTCTTCAAGAGCGCAGACCAGTAAAAGCTTCGACAAAGCGTCAACGAGACGCCCAAAACTCCATAGCATCACTGTCTCCGCGCGAAAAAGAAGTTGCAGAGTTAATCTCCCAAGGACTCAATAACAAGGAAATAGCGGAAAAGCTTGTAATACAGCGGGACAGTGTGAAAAAGACCGTTTCACGAATACTCTCCAGATTAGAGATGCGGGATCGTGTGCAGATAGCGATACTATGGAACGAAGCACACGCGCAATAATGGACTATCGCTTCATAAAATTCGCCCCCTGAATAATGACCGCTAGCGTTTGAGCGTATGCGAAAAAGACTCCCCCTCGGAGATCCTTGGGCGCGCAGCTGAGGAACCCTTGATGCCTCACCTCGAGGAAACCGATACAAACACAAAATAGCCGCTACTCCGTGTCTGCGGATAGTGCATCAACGTGAGGCGGATTCTGTCGGGTATTTTCACCGGCAGCACGTTGTCACAGTGTCGCCTGAACTGGATAAAATTAACTATCTATATAGCGACTTGTTTTATGCTCTGCCGTCATGGGGTTGCGTCCATCAGTGTGGTGTATCTTTAGCCTGCGGTATGCCTCGTGCCAATGCGCATAAAGACGACCATCGCGGGTACTGAAGTGCCTTGGGTTTTTGCTCCTAGGTATTTGCTTTGATTTCTATTTTCCTGTGGCGGGTTCTAATTCCAAAATCCGGTTTCGACCTCGCCCCACCTGCGGAAACGCTAAGAAAGAGGACTGTTTCTGCCATTGCTGCGGCGCATCGCTTATTCCGACTGTCGCCCTGCATTCTCCGCCCACACACGCACGCCCACAGAAGCGGCAGTCATAACAATCATGAGGACGACTGCTAAACCGAGCCCGATGACGTCTGTCACCCACAAAATAAATAATGCTAAAGAGACAACAGCTAAAGCGAGTAAAACTCCAGTTTTTATCTTCTGTGTTCTATCCATAGCGCCATTATTCAATAATAAAACCCCACCATGTGAGGGATTTCCTCTTCTTGCAGAAGATTTCTTCGCTCCGAAACGTCTTCGCAGTATGGCATGGCTACTCAACGCACGTACTAAAGAGCGGTCGAATCCCAGCTTTAGACTAGCTCTTATTGCTTGATTGAACCGTGAATATGCAGTTAAAACACTGCAATAGTCAATCTCTGCTCGGCTATACCAAGCATGTTGCCCCCAATGTTCCCTAATCTCTGTCTTCACCTAGATGAAGCGCGTCGGCAATCATTACCCTTAAAGAGTGATTACGAACGAACTTCGAAATTTGCTAGCCAAAGCAACTACTCACGCACGGCGCTTTCAGGACGGAGGAAATCACACTGTAGCCGCAGCACTCCTCACCAAATCAGGAAAACACGTACTCGGTTTGAACGCGCACCACTTCCTCGGTGGTCCTTGCGGGGAAGTCTCGGCTTTAGCTAACCATGCTGCTAGTTATCCAGAGGACCCAATCCAAGCAGTAGTCGCCGTATACGGACCTACTGGTCAAGTTATTCCTCCCTGCGGTAAATGCCGCCAGGTGCTTTTTGATGTTGATCCGTCCATTCGGTGCATCGTGCGCGGAAGCAATGGACTTGAAGCACCTACCGTAGAAGAACTCTTGCCATTCGCATTCAACTGGCGAGATATGGAACAAGAGCAGCGCATCTACATGTGGGAAGGCTACGAGGAATCAATTCGTAGCGGAGAAAAGCAACAGACAATTCGGGTAGATGATCCTTTCCATGAAGGAAATGCCCAAATAGTCTTCGAGAAAGAATCCGGAGAGGTCGTCACCATTCCTGCACAGGTCACGGCCGTTTCCTCTATCCAGCGAAGTAAATTGTCGGAAAAGCAAGCTCGAAATGACGGCTTTGGCTCTCTCGCCGAGCTTCAGAAAGCGCTAGATGCTCACTATCCCGGATTAGCTGCCGATGATGAAGTAGACGTCGTCGAGTTCAAACTGCGATAATCCATTCAGACCGAAAGGTGGAATAGCCCTCCTCCCCACGTGCAGAATTCACCTCATCCTTAACGTCATACTTGCGGTGTGAAGATTGCGGCAGCTAGCGCTGGGGGTCTTCTAATTCCCTTATCCAGAAGTTCATCATCTCACCGATAGGATCCGAGGAGGAAAACACTTCGCTCGCTATTTCCCTAGGAGACCAAGTATCCGGAAGGTCTTGAAATCCTGCGCCGACCTTTCCAAGCGTCACTGCTGAGGAGTTTTTGACTGCGCTAAGGATGGTAACGACATCGTCATACGTAGCATAAAACGAGTTTTTCCCATTCGCCCCAGTTGCATCAGCAATACAGATCCAGTCATTGAGTTCCGCCATATCGCTCAAAATATTATCGACGATTTTTCTTGAATCTGTTTCCATATGCTCACTCATTGTGCTTGGCCTTCTACTTACACTCAACCTTAACTCTGAGAATTAGCAACCGCTTTGCCAATGTCGTCTACAAATTTTATCGAGCCAACAAAAGCGGCATGTGAGTTTGTGTTTTACCGGAACCTAAGTGATTTCCGCAGATACTTATTAAGCACCACCCACCCTCTACAATGACACCCATGGATGCACAGGAGCGGCAGGACTTGGAACGCTACGGCTCATGGCAGCGGATGACCGGTGGGGAGTGGTTCTTGCCGAGCATGCCGGAGGCGAAGGAAGAGCACCAGCGCACTTTTCGCTTGGTTAAGCAGCTCAACGAACTACAGAATACGGACCAAGAGCGTGCCGAAGGCATCCTGCGCGAGATACTGCCGGAGGAATCTGCGGTGCCGGGCCTGCACGTGCCGCTCAACCTGGAGTACGGCTGCAATCTAGTATGCGGCGAGCGCGTCTTCATTAACTTCGGCGCTACGATCCTGGCTCAGGCCCAGGTGACGCTCGGCAATGGCGTCATGGTCGGCCCCAATTGCTCCCTGATTACGGTGGGGCATCCGGTAAACGATCATGAGATGCGCGCCGGCGGCTGGGAGATAGCCAAGCCCATCACCATCGGTGATAATACGTGGCTCGGCGCTAATGTCACCGTGCTGCCGGGCATCACGATTGGAAAGAACTGCGTTATAGGCGCAGGCACGCTTATTACCACCGATATCCCGGATAATTCGCTGGTCCTGGGATCACCCGGCCGCGTGGTGCGCAAGCTGGAAGACAATGAGGAGGCCTGGGAGCGCCAGGATCTCAACGGCCCCGTCGAGGGTTTTGGAGCCGCCAACTAAATGTTTGATCTCGCTCGCATCGGCGCGGGACTTCCCGTAGCCGAGACCATCGATTCGCTGCCTAGCACCGGAAATGTCGTCATCCAGGCCCCGCCCGGCACGGGTAAAACCACACTTGTACCACCGGCACTGGCTAATCACGCGGCAGGACGTGGCAAGGTCATCGTCACCGCCCCACGCCGTGTGGCCGTGCGCGCGGCCGCGCAGCGCTTAAGCACACTCAGCGGTAGCCCGGACAAGGTCGGTTTCGCCATCCGGGGCGAGTCCCGCAGGGGCAGCGACGTCGAGTTCGTCACGCCGGGCGTACTGCTGCGCCGCCTGCTGAAGGATCCGGAACTCGAGGGCGTAGCCGCCGTCGCCATCGATGAGGTTCACGAGCGACAGCTCGATACAGACCTCGTGCTAGGCATGTGCCTGGAGCTGGCCGAATTGCGTGCGGACTTTCGCGTCATCGCCATGTCTGCAACCGTGGATGCGCAACGTTTTTCCCAGCTTATGGATGCGCCCGTCCACGTGACCGAGGCGGTCACCCATCCGCTCGACATCCACTACGCCCCCATGCCGGGCAGGGCGGCGGGAACGAGGGAGTTTTATGGGGACGTCGCCAAGCAGGCAGCCTGTCAGCAGGAATCAACGCTGGTCTTTGTGCCCGGCGTGCGCGAAGTCAACCTCGTGTGCGATGCGCTGGAAGACCACAATGTTTTCCCGCTGCATGGCAAGCAGACCACCGCGGAGCAAGACGCCGCGCTATATACCGATGAACAGCGCATCGTCGTGGCTACCTCTATCGCGGAGTCCTCGCTTACCGTGCCGGGCGTGCGCGTGGTGGTAGATGCCGGGCTTTCCCGCGTTCCCCGGCGCGACGCCCAACGCGGCATGTCCGGACTAGTGACGGTGTCTACCTCCAAGTCGAGTGCCGATCAGCGCGCTGGTCGCGCCGGCCGTGAGGCACCAGGCACCGTGATTCGCTGCTATTCGCAGGACGATTACCAGCACTTTTCCCCGCACACCACTCCGGAGATCCTCTCCGCGGACCTAACCCAGGCCGCGCTGTTTTTGGACTGCTGGGGCGCGGGCCCCGATTTCCCGCTGCTCGATCCGCCCCCGGCCCAGGCCCTCGCATCCGCGCAGGCGACCCTCAAGCGCATTGGCGCCACACAGGAACTCGCCCTCCTACCCACCGATCCGCGCCTCGGCGCCTCCTTGCTCCGCCACGGTAGCCAAGCCGCGCCCATTATCGCCTCGCTTGCCGACGCCCCCTTAACCCCCAATCTCACCCGTCACCGCCCACCCCAAAAAGAAGTCAAGCGGCTCGCCCGACTGGTAGACGATCTCGGCCCTGCCGATCCCGGAGAGGTTGTCGCCACCGCCTTTCCCGAGCAGGTGGCCAAGCGCATGGGCGAAGATTACTTGCTAGCCAGCGGCACCCGCGCGCGCCTGCTCGATAACTCGGGCTTGGCCGGAGCCCCGTGGCTCGCAATCGCGGAGGTATCCCTATCTAATGCGGGCAATGCCATCATCCGCTCGGCCGCCCGCATCGAAGAATCTGCAGCCCCAGCAGCTATCGGCGTCACCGAGGAAACCCGCGCCTTCCTGCGCGATGGCCGCGTGCGCGGCGTCAAGGTCAGGGCCGCGGGCGCCATCACCCTTTCTGAGACCCCGGTTAAAGTCACGGGCTCCGCAGCCGAGGAGGCGCTTGCCGCCGGCATCCGTGAAGAAGGCCTAGGTCTCTTTTCCTTTAGCGAGAAGGCCCAAAGATTAAAGGACCGCCTGCGCCACCTGCACTCCCACTTTGGCGAGCCGTGGCCCGACGTCGATTCCTCGGATCCCGCCGAGTGGCTCGGGCCCGAATTACATCGCATCGCCGAGGGCACTCCCGCTGACAAGCTAGACATGTACCCCGCGCTGCAACGCCTACTTCCCTGGCCGGAAGCCACCCACCTCGACGAGCTCGCCCCCGAGCGCCTCCCGGTTCCCTCCGGCCGCGATGCCATAATCGATTGGTCCGGCGATCGCCCCGTAGTCCACATCAAGCTGCAGGAATGCTTTGGACTGGCCGAATCCCCCGAATATTGCGGCCACCGCGTGCAATTCCACCTGCTCTCCCCCGCCGGCCGCCCGCTCGCGGTCACCGATGACCTCGCCAGCTTCTGGTCAGGACCTTATGCTGGCGTGCGCGCCGATATGCGCGGCCGCTACCCCAAGCACCCCTGGCCGGAGGACCCGTGGAATGCGATTGCTACCGCGCGCACCAAAAATCGAATGTAGTTAGCCCCATTGCTGCCAGCCCAGGTAGCAGCTCATGACCACCACCAGGGTAAGCAACGCGTAGCGGATGAATTTGGCACCGCCGCCGAGCACGGTACGAGCGCCGAGAAGTGCGCCGGCGATATTGGCTACGCCGAGCACGATGCCGAGCGTCCACCACACGTGCCCGCCAATAATAAATACGATGAGCGCACCGAAGTTGGTAGCGGTATTGACTACCTTGGCCATGGCCGCAGAGGTCAGAAAATTCTGCGCAAAAATAGAGGTGAAGGCCATGATCAAAAACATTCCGGTACCCGGGCCGAAGATGCCATCATAAAAGGAAATGATGCCGGAGAGTAACAGGACCACGACGGTCCGCCAGCCTCCACGGGTACCGGCCGAGTCGCTACTACCAAAGTCCGGCTTGAAGGCAACGAAGATACCCACGGCAACCATGAGCACGATGATGATGGGCCGCATAACGTCTTTATCGAGGCTCGAGGCCACGCTGGCCCCCAACCCGGAGCAGACCAGCGCGATGAGGATGAACCGCGCCATTTCTGCCTTGTCCAGCTTCACCTTGCGCGCAAGGGTCACAGCAGCGGATCCGGTGCCAGTCACCGCAGCAAGCTTGCTAGTGCCCAAAGCGGCGGCCGGAGCAAGGCCCGGCAGGACCGCCAGCAGCATCGGGATCAGGATCAATCCGCCACCGCCGATGACCGCATCGACCCACCCCGCGGCCGCGGTACCAAAGAAGAGAATTACCCACTGCACCACATCAATTTCCATGCCCCCGATCATAAATCTTGAATGATGTAAGGTGATAACCCGCCTACCGGCCTCCCCATAGTGGAGTAAAAGAAGGCATTATACTTTTGTCGCAGCAGAACGAGGAGGCTCGCATGGCCGCACAGCAGGAAGGCGCCGGGCTCAGTGCCCATACCGTGGCACGGTGGTCCATTGTCGTTCCGGCATCGGTCGTATTGGGCTGGCTGTTTAGCATGTGGCACGTACCTGCGGCCTGGATCTTGGCAGCGATCCTCTCCTCCGGCGCCATGGCGCTTTGTACTGGGGAAGATCTGCGTGTGAACCGGAGTTTTTATAGCATGTCGCGTGGTTTTATCGGCATGATGGCTGCCATCCCGCTGACCGTTGTGCCGGTGAGCCAATTGCTTGGCTTCCTGCCTGCCGCCCTGACGATCTCCTTTGTCACACTGATGGTAGGCGTTATCGGTGGCCACCTCTTACACCGCGCACAGCCGCACGATGTCTCCTCCGAAACCGGCATTTTATCCATGCTGCCGGGCGGTGCTTCGCTGATGCCCGCGCTTGCCGACGAACTCGGTGCCGACTTCCGCTACGTCGCCCTCACCCAATACCTGCGCCTGTTAGTAGTCTCGGTATCGCTACCGGCCGTGGTCGCCTTATTGGACACGCCCTCCGGAGAGGGGGCAGATCTTTCAGTCGACGGCGAAACCACCTGGTGGATAGTTGCCCTAGTGATTGCCATTGCCTGCATAGGAGAAAAGGTAGGCAAGTTCCTCCATCTCCCCGCCGCCGCGGTACTCGGCCCATTGCTGCTGACGGTTCTAGCCTCTTTCGTGTTGCCGGAGGGCCACACGCTCGAACCGCTCTATGCCTTTAAGGTGATGGCCTTTTTGTCCATTGGTTGGGTCTGCGGCGGTGGGCTTTCGCTGCCGGCGCTCAAGGCCTTTGCCAAGCAATTGCCCGCCACGGTTCTTTTCATCGTGGTCATCATCGGTATCTGCGCGGCCACCGCCTGGCCGCTAACCAAGTGGCTGCACATCACTTACTTCGAGGCCTACCTGGCTACCAGCCCCGGCGCGCTAGAGACGGTGCTCGCACTCTCGGCGGAGGGCGGGGCCGGCCCAGCGGTCATCGCAGTCCAGCTCACCCGCCTCATCGCGGTACTGGTCGTAGCGGGCTACTTGCCACAGCTGCTACGCCTGGCCCAGCGACTGCTGCGCCGCTAGTTATCCAGAACGGCCTCGCGCAGCACGGACATCGGCACGGAACCAAGGGCGAGGGCCTCGGAGTGGAACTCGCGCGCACTCATCCCCTGCTTCTCGGCCGCGGCGCGGGTCTCCTGCCACAAGCGCTGGCCCAAAGCATAGGACGGCGCCTGGCCCGGCCAGCCGAGGTAGCGATTGACCTCAAAATTGAGGTTTGCATCATCCATAGCGGTGTTCTCACGCATGAAGGTCTTCACGTGCGCCTTGTCCCACATGCCGGACGTCGAGCAATCCGGCAACTGCTTGCCCAAATGCAATCCGATGTCCACGACCACGCGGGCAGCTCGCAGGCGCTGCGCATCCAGCAGGCCCATGCGGAATCCCGGATCATCCATATAGCCCAGCTCGGCCATGAGCTGCTCGGCGTAGAGCGCCCAACCCTCGCCGTGGCCGGAATTCCACGTCACCGCGCGGCGCCACAGGTTGAGATCCTCCTGTACCAGCGCGGAACCTAGCTGCAGGTGGTGGCCTGGCACGCCCTCGTGGTGAACGGTGGTCAGCTCTTGCCACGTGTGGAAGGTGTCTTGTCCTTCTGGCACGGACCACCACATGCGGCCCGGGCGGGAGAAGTCATCGCTCGGCGGGGTATAGAAGATGCCGCCGGTACCGGCCGGATCGATGCAGCACTCGATCTCTTCTACTTCTTCCGGAATATCAAACTCTTTGCCGTTGAGCTCTGCGATAACGCCATCGGCGGTAGATTGCATCCACTCCACCAAGGCATCGGTGCCGCGCAGGGTATAGCGCTCCTCGTGGTTGAGCTTGCGCATCGCCGCGCGTACCGAGCAATCGGAACCATAGAGCTCGTGGGCGATCTTTTCCTGCTCCGCTCGCAGGGTGCGCACCTGATCAAGGCCCCATTCATAGGCCTCATCGAGGTTGACGGCATCGCCTACAAAAAGCTTGGAAAAGCGTTCGTAGCGCTCGCGGCCCACGGCATCCTTCGCGGGCGCTTGAGGCTGCAGGTCATTGGACAGCCAATCGGAGAACTCGCCAAAGGCTTCCTTGGCCTGCTCCACCTCAGCGGAGTCGGCGTCGAGGCCTAGGGACTCGAGCATCGAGTCGGCGTCGGCAAGCCGCTCGCACTGCACAATGACCTCGGAGATCTGGCGGTGCGGTGCCACCATGCCGTGGGAGGCCGCTTCCTCCAAGGAGCTGCGGTATCCGGCCAAGGAGGTCTTCACCTTGGACAGGCGGGAGCGAATAGCATCGCGGTCCTCATCCGTATCTTGCGGCATGAGCAGCAGGGTATCGCGGATGGTCTGGACCGGTGAGGCGATATTATTTAGGCAGCGCACATCCTCGCTGTGGTGGTGCAGATCTAGATCGAGGCACAGGCGATCACGCAAAACGGCCGCGGTGACGTAGTCCACCTCATCAAAGTCATCCTCATCATCGGATTCATCGGTGGTGTCATCCAAGGCATCCAAGTCCGCGACCATCTCACGGGTGCGATCCGCGATGGCGGTGAAGTATTCGGGGGAGAAATCCTGCAATTCGCCCTCGAAGCCGTCAATGCCCCACGCGGTGGCATCGGTGGGGGAAAGCTCGGCTAGGTCGTGAACGAAGTTATCGCACGAAGCGTCCAGTAGAGAGGGCTGGCGCTTAGCGGTCTGCTCAGAACTCATAACGAGGAAGTCTATCCCTAAGTATCAGCTATAGGCCACCCGGGGAGGATGAAGTTGCGAACTTGTTAACTAATCGTTGTCCCACTTTGTGCCGGGATAGCTCCAGTGGCTGAATTCATCCAGGATGTCCTGCGGTTTCTCTTTCATCACCAGCGAGTCTACAAAGCGCGGCAGAATGAAACCGGATTCAGCCATGGCGGCGTACATGGCGTAGAAGGGGCGCCAAAAGTCCGCGGTATTAACTAGGCCTACTGGGCCGCGGATGTGGCCCAGCTGCTGCAAGGTGAGTACCTCAGTAAGTTCTTCAAGGGTGCCAACGCCGCCGGGGAGGCAAATATAGGCATCGGCAAGCTGCTCCATGCGGGTCTTGCGCTCAGCCATGGAGCCCACGACCTCTAGGATGGTCAGGCCGGGGTGGGAAATCTCTAGATCCACCAGTGACTGCGGCATCACGCCGGTGACGGTGCCGCCGGCGGCTAAGCAGGCTTGCGCCACCTCGCGCATCAAGCCGATATTGCCGCCGCCATACACCAGGTTCAGGCCGCGTCGGGCCAGTTCGGTGCCCAATTCCTGTGCCGCCTGAGTGTAGGCCGGGGAGTTTCCTGTTGCTGAACCACAATAAACCGCTACTGACTGCATGCTCTCCAGCATAGATATCTGCGCCGCCACCACCACCTTTAGACTATTCGGTACATGAAACTTTTATCAGGTTAGACAAAGCAGTCTGGGATGCTTATACTCCTTTTTATGATCAAATCTGGCCCAGTGTTCACGCGGCCCCGCACGCCGGCCGCAAAGTGCCTCCATTTGGTGCGCCTGAACCCGATCATCACCCGGAGCGAGCTGGTGGAAGCCACCGGGCTTTCCCAGCCCACCATCACGCGCGCTACTACTTCCCTACTCAACGCGGGCCTCATTCAGGAACGCACCGACCTCACCCAGTCCCGTGGGCGCGGCCGGCCAACTGTGCCGCTTGAGGCGGCCGATAATGACTGGGCGCTCGGCGGCATCTCCGTGGGCACCAAGCAGACCTACATCGGCCTCTATGACATCAAGGGCCGCACCTTAAGCGAAGAAGAGTTGGCCACGCCGGTAGCAAACCTCAGCGAGGATGACTTCCTCGAGCACATCATGGCCGGCATCAATCGCATGATGACCAACCTGAACCACCGCTTGGTCTCCCTCGGCGTGACCACCTCCGGCACCGTGGATGACAACGGCTTGGTCACCGCGGAAAACCTCAACTGGCACGGCGTGGACATCGCCGAACGCCTGCGCTTCCAGTTCGGCGTACCCGTAGTAGTCTCCTCCGCGATCCCCGCTATTTTGGGTTCCGAAACCCAAGCGGCCGAGATTGGCACCAGCGAGCGAGTTCTGGTGCTCTTTGCGGATGATTCCATCGGCTCGGCACTCTCCATCGAGGACGAGGTCAGCCCCATTATTCCCGTACCGCAAACGCACTCTGAGCTCCTTGGCCACGGCGCTTCCGAGCGCCTGCTGGCCACCCGGCACATCCTCGAGGCAATACGGCAGGAGGGAGTGAAGGCTGCCTCGCTTACCGAGGCCGCCCAAATCGCCGAATCCAATCCCACCGTCCGCACCATTCTGGACGAGCGCGCCCGCCAATTGGGCACCATCACCGCGGAACTGGTCAAAGCCCACTCCCCGGCCACCGTGGTCATCGCCGGCGGCGCGTTTACCGACGACCCGAAGGCTCCCAAGCAATTCGCCGCCACCGTCCGCGCCTCCGCAGGCGATGAGTTGCAGCTGCGCATGATCCCCAGCCATAAGGAGATTGTCCGCGCGGTAGCCCGCACCGTGGCCACCGACCAGCTCCTGCGCCAACCGCTGGAGCTAGGCCGCTCACTCCAGTGTGCTTAACACCTCACGTACCGAGTCGATGCCGCGAAAAAGATGGGCATTGAGCCCGCAGTAGCTAGCGCCCTCCACGTAGTCGATGCGGTCATCAAAAAAGTGCGTATCTTTCGGCTGCGCGGATAGCGCATCCACGGCTACGCGATAAGCCTCCGGGTGCGGCTTTGCCAGCCCAATATCGCAGCTGAAGGTCACCGCCGCGCAGTCCTCTAGCCAGGTATGCTTCTCGCGCACCTGGCCCGCCAGCGTGGTGGGAATATTAGACAAGATGCCCACGCTATAGCCTTCCCCGATAAGCCCCTTGACCAAAGCGACCATCTCCTGGTCGGCCTCCAGCAAACCGCGGTTTTCACACGCTACCGCCTCCGCGACGGGTATCTCCCCCAACCCTGCGCGGGCCGCTACCTCATTCCAAAAGTGGCTATCACTAAAGATGCCGGCATCATAGTCCGGGCGATAAAACCCGTAGGCCTCCCACATCGCCTCGGCATCGGATGGCGCGAGGAGGCGCTCCAAGGCTGCATGACTTTCTGGGGTAGCCGGGCGCATGAGCACGCCATACATATCAAAAAGGAGTTTGGGCATAACGAGAGCCAGTTTATGCGCGTTTCGGCGCCTGGGTCAGCACGGCTACGATTCCCACACCGGCGCCGGCCACAAAAACGGGCAGCATCGCGGAGACCTGTTCCATAGACAAGGCGAAAATGCCGCCGATCGCACCGATGAGCAGCATGCCACCAAGGCTATACAGCGAGCGAGTAACCAAGCCGCGCTTGCCCGCGGCACCGTACACCAGCAGCGCGAGCCCGGCGAATGGACCGAGCATGAGCGCCGCAGTGGTCAGGAATACCCCCAAGGCCACGTGGGTGGACATAATCGCCGCTCCCACGATGAGAAAAAGCGCCAGGATCAAAAGCGTCATGGCACAGAAAGCCTTGCGTTGTGTTGACATAGAAGCAATCCTCCCACGGCACTGCAGTGCCGTGGGAGGATTGCTCTAAATCTTGATGGGTTTGTTATTCACCCAGGCGCGCTTAGGCAGCGCCGCCTTCGGTGCGACCAGCCAAGCGCTCATCGATGCGTAGCAGGCCAGAGCCGTCATTTCCTACCAGCTTGATCTGGTCCAGAATCTCAGAAACGGTGGCTTCTTCTTCCACCTGCTCGCTCAAGAACCAATCAACAAGCTGGCGGGATTCCAGGTCCTGTGCGTCCAGCGCCGCGCGAGCGATGGTGCGGATTTCTTCGGAGACCTTCTGCTCGTGCTCCAGGGAAGCCTGGAAAGCATCTTGCGGATTAGCAGCCTTCACGGAGCCGACCGGGATGTCGTTGAGTTCTACGCGGTAACCGCGGGAGAGCAAGTGGTCCGCAATCTTCTCGGCATGCACGCGCTCTTCAGCGGCCTGGCCCATGAACCAATCGCGCATGCCCGGGAAGGAGAGATTGTCCATCTCGAAGGCCAGCTGGGTATAGACCATGGAAGCGCCGTACTCGCTAATGACCTGGTTGTTCAGGAGGGTTTGTAGTTTCTCGTCCATTGTAAAAACCTTTCTGTGCAGGGAAATCAATAAGTGCTAAGCACCACACTACCGAAGATTCTCCCGTGATCCAGCAAGGCCTACTTAAGTAAACTTGCACGTCATTATGCTTTTTTAGATTGGATAACCTAAGTTAGCCAAGACAAAGCTAGCCATCGCGCGCAGGCAAAGTTCCCCTAAGAACGCGAGGTCATCGCGGATCCTTTGCATTTACGCCTACGCGAGCTCAAGGTCAGTTCGGCGCCTACTACTTAAGCCTCCGCACCCCAGTCCACAAATGTGATGTTAGTCACCTAGGCGGCCGCTAAGGCGATTAAGGCGCTGCGCACTAGCTCCCTCCAGGCCGCGAAACTCTACTTCGATGCCCCGCTCGGCGTATTTCTTCTGCACCGCATCCAGCGTCGCCACCGTAGAGGCATCCCATACCTCTGCCTCCGTCATATCTACCACCACGCGCTGGGTGTCCAGCGTGTAGTCAAAGGCATAGACCAAGTCATTGGAAGAGGCGAAGAAAAGCTGGCCGCGCACCGCATACTCGGCATCGCCTACTTGTTTTACCTCCACCAGGTGCGCCACGCGGCGGGCAAAGCCAATGGATGCTGTCACCACACCGAGCACCACACCGACCGCCAAGTTATGCGTGGCCAGCGTGCCTACCACCGTTACCAGCATCACCAGCGTTTCTGATAGCGGCATGAGCTTAAGCGTGCGCGGGTGAACCGAGTGCCAATCCACCGTAGTTGCGGCCACGATGATCATCACCGCCACCAGGGCGGCCATCGGAATGCGGCCGACGGTCTCGCCAAGAAGAAGGCAGAGGATGAGGAGGAAGGCGCCCGCGAGGAACGTCGACAAGCGCGTGCGCGCCTGGGATGCCTTCACGCCGATCATGGTCTGGCCAATCATGGCGCACACGCCCATACCGCCAATGGCCGCGGCGAGGATATTACCCACGCCCTGGCCAAAGGACTCGCGCGTTTTATCGGAGTGGGTATCCGTAATATCATCCACCAGCTTCGCCGTCAGCAGCGACTCCATGAGCCCCACCAACGCCATGCCAAAGGCATAGGGCGCAATCAGCTGCACGGTATCCAGGTTCCACGGAATATCCGGCACGAAAAGCCCCGGCAGCGAGGTAGGCAGCTCGCCTTGGTCCGCCACATCGGGGACCTTCCACCCGGCCGCGACCGCAATGATGCTGACCACCACAATGGTAACGAGCGGGGCGGGAATCACCGTGGTCAGCCGTGGTAGCCCCAGCATGATGGCTAGGCCTATGGCCACCAGCACATAGACCATCCACGGCACAGCACTAAGGTGCGGCAGCTGCGTAGTAAACATCATGATTCCCAGCGCATTGACAAACCCCGTCATCACCGAGCGCGGGATAAAGCGCATGAGCTTGGCGACGCCCACCGCGGCCAGCACCACCTGCATGATTCCCGCCAAGAGCACCGCGGCGACCACGTAGTCATGCCCATGTTCATGCGCGAGCGGAGAAACCACGAGCGCCACCGCGCCGGCCGCCGCGGAAATCATCGCCGGCCGGCCGCCGGTAAAAGCGATGGACATTGCCATCACGACGGAGGAAAACAATCCCACCCGCGGGTCCAAGCCCGCAAGGATGGAAAAGCTTAAGACCTCCGGGATCAAAGCAAGCGCCACCGCGAGTCCGCCGAATACCTCTTTGCGCAGGCGCGCGGGCGAGGAAAATGCATAACGGAAACTGGCGATGACGCCGGTTGGGGCAGGCTGTTCTTTAATCACGCCTGCTCATCCTAGTGGACTTTAGGAGCCTTCCTTAAAGGAGCCATCTGCAGTGATAACTGGCAGCACGGACCAGGCGAAGTTGATCCACTGATCGGTCTTCTTCCACGAGAAGTCCGGTTCAAAAATGGTCTTCGGCTTGGTGTAAATGACGGCCGAGCGCACCTCGTCTGCGGTTTCCTTAAGCAGATTTACCACCAGATCCAGGGTCTTGCCGGAGTCCGCGACGTCATCTACGACCAGTACCTTCTTGCCCTTTAGCGAATCCGTGTCCAGCTGCGGGGACAAGATGATCGGCTCCTCCAGGGTCTGTCCGATATCGGTATAGAACTCCACATTGATAGCACCCATGGCCTTGACACCGATGGCATAACCGATAGCACCAGCTGGGATCAGGCCGCCGCGGGCGACGCCCACGATAAGGTCTGGGAACCAACCAGATTCCACAATCTGTTCCGACAGGTTACGGCTCGCCTCGCCGAAGACCTCCCAGGTGAGGTTTTCCCGATCCGGGTGGATCCAATTTTCAGTCACGATTGTGTGGCTCCTTTTGCGTCATGGGATTTCTTTGTAGTTTAACGAGCATTGCCTGCCAAAGAAAAGGCACCTACCGGAATGGAACCTCGCCCAAAGTCCGGCGCAGCTTGCGCGTGCGCAGGCGCTCCGGATTTTCGGCTAGATGCTCCATCGCACGCACCGCGCACATCACGTGAGCTTCCTTCGAGTTGGAGTAGAAGGCCTGCGCCTGGGCCGGCAGCTTCGGCACCGCGTGCAGCGGCAGGTCAGAGACCGAAAGGAGTGTGCCGTAGGGAACGCGGTAGCGATAGCCATTGGCCGCGAGCGTGCACGATTCCATATCGACAGCCACCGCGGTGGAGGTACGCAGCCACTCCCACAGATCCCGGTTAGTGCGCCACTCCCAATTGCGATCATCGGTGGAGAGCACCGTACCGGTTCGCATGAGCGAATTATCGTCTCCATATACCGCCTTCACCGCAGACTCAAGCATGCGCTGTACCTCCGGAATCGCCGGGATGGGAGAGGTCGCCGCAACCTTTTGGTCCAAGATGTGGTCATTGCGCTGGTAGGCATTGCCCAAAATCAAATCCCCGATGCGCATGCGCCCATCCATGCCAGCGCAGTGGCCAATCATGATCCAGGCTTCCGGCCGCAGTACCGCCAAGCAATCCGTGATCGTCTTGGCGTTGGAGGGCCCTACACCGATATTGATCATCGTGATGCCATCACCACCGGCAGTGATCAGGTCAAAGCGCGGCATTTGGAAGCGAGACGTCAAGGTCAGACCGTCCACATCGAGGTCCACCGCATCGTTGGGATGAATGGTCTCCCCATTGGGCAGCACCAAGGCGGTATAACGCGAGTCTTCCCTGGTCAACTCGCGCAAACCGAATTTCACAAACTCGGTGGTGTGCATCGCGTAGTTAGTAAACAAAATGTATTTTTGCACCGTATCGACCTCGATGCCGGTGTAATGCTCAATGCGCGCACACGCGATATCAAAGCGCTGGGCACCAAAATGAAAAAGCGGCTTTTCCGCACCGTGGAAGGCATCCCATTCGCCATCAATGATTGCATCATTGACCTCATCCAGCGTCGGACGCGGAATAGGCCCGCGTTCCTGCGGGGCTTTCCTTGTGTCCTTGATGTACTCCGGTGGAATGCGCTGGTCGGATTGGCCAACAAAGATATCGCACGGATAATTCCCCGCCAGGCGAGTCAGCTGCTCGTGCAGGTAGTCCCGAATGATGTGCGGCTTGGAGATTACCGCCGAGTACTTGCCCGCCTCGTTGACGTAGCCAAACGGCTCGGAACGATCGATCGGCTGCCATTTGCGGATATCCACCGTGACCTTTGGATAGACGACATAGCGATAGTCATCAAGGTTTCCTGATTCCAAAGTCTTGCGCGCAAGCTCGCAGGAATTCTCGTAAATCTCGATCAGGCGGTTTACCGCCTCATCAACGGAGTGGACATGCTGCAGATCGGTCATAAGCGCGAGTGTAGCGGGGTCTTCGCAGCGCGGCAGCGGTCCGCGCATTTCATTATTCTTTTCCGCGGTAGCTTCAGTGATACCGATACTGACATGACTTACTGCGAGAAAATCAAAGGCCTAGGATCAGTCCTTTTAGCTGCTAAGAGTGTCAAAGCAAAGGCCTCAAAGGGAATGCGACGAAGAGCTCGACTATGTCAATTCGGGCATCGTCCCATCAATCCGAAGTATTCCTAATTCACATTGCCCCCACTATGAGAGCGAGAAGAGGCACTGGCCCCAATACTGCAGACGATTCCTACTAGGACTGCACCTAATGCTCCTAACAGGATTCCCGTGGAGGAGGGCAACAGTAATCCACCCACTGCGGAGCCGACTGCCGAGCCAAGGTAGTTCGCAGATGCATTAGCAGCAACAGCAGTCGCCCCTTCATCAGGGTTTGCACTGAGCATCGAATGCTGCTGTGGCGCCATTGACGACCACCCCAAAAGCCCCCAAGCAAAAAGACACACCACTGCCACCACGTGGCTCGAAGGGAAGAGCAGCAGTAGAGCGAAATCAGTCACGAGTAATGCAATGATAGTGACCGTTAGTTTGCGTGAACTATTAACCTTGTCAAGCACCCTCCCAATCCCAAAAGCACCCACTGCCCCGCCGATACCCCAGACCCACATGCCAGCAATGGTGTCTACCTGCACACGATCAAGCACTACAGGAATATAGGTGTACAACCCCAGCGAACCCACTCCAACAAAGAAAGTAACTAAGGTCGTCAGGAAGTTATCCACTCGGCCGATGACTCGGAGTCGCTGCCCCAACGAGGAGGAGGGCACAGCTGGTACCACACTCGCTTTGCGCAACGCTAGACCCGCTAACGCCACTATTCCAATGGCCGAGACCAAACCGATGGTAGCCCTCCAGCCTAGCTGTTTAGCTACCCCCAATCCCACCGGTACGCCCACGACAGTTCCCACCGCTAAGCCAGCCAGCACCATTGACAGTGCGCGCCCGCGATACTTTGCTGGGACAGACATCCCCGCTACGGCTGAGGACAGCGGCGAATAAATTCCCGCTGCTGCACCTGCGATTAAGCGCGACACGAGAAAAACGCTCACTGTAGGCGAAACTGCAGTCACGACATTCGCCAAAGAAAACACAGCAACAGATCCAAGCAGACCACTCCGCGGATCTTTGCCTGCCCTACCCGAGAACAGCGGACCAGATATTGCGTACGCGCCGGTAAAGGCGGTAACGCCCAAGCCGATCACACTGCCACTTGTACCCAAGTCGTTTGCAATCTGTGATAGCAGCCCAGCGATAACATATGCGTCCAATCCGAGCGCTACACTGCCCAAAACTAACGGCCACAGCTGTTTAAGCATTCGAAATCACCATATCGAGCAAACCAGGGAACCGTTCGTCTAGATCGCCTCTGCGCAAAGAGATAACACAAGTTCGTCCCTGGCTTCTTGTCCACGTCACACCGGCTTCACGCAGCTGCCGAGTGTGGTAGGTCAGGGTAGATCGAGGCAGGTCATCAGCGAGCGTCAAACTATCGTGCTCCTGACCGTCTGCCAGGCGCCTAACCATCTCTAACCGGATGGGATCACTTACCGCAGCCAGAACACGGACGAATTCAAGGTCCTCGGTGGCCGGATGCTCATACTTTCGTGGGCTCATCACAACTCCAATCGTGCAAGAATTCCTGAACGATTGACCACAGTAAGCTACCCGAGAGATTCGTGCAAGATTTCTTGCACGAATGCAGGTGCGCAGATAAAGCCCCACCCAGACAGCGATAAATGAACACCGGAGTCTTGAGGAGCTCTATTTTTAGATACCAAGCTTTCAACCTCAGACGTCTCTAATTCATAACCTTCAACGTTGGCACAATAAATCGAGCCAAGTTTATGAAAGTAGAGAGCCCTATTCCTTCTTCTAACGGTGCGTACAACGTAGCTTGATTTAATAGACCCTTCTACCCAAAAATATGCTCGAAGGTTCTTTGGTCAGGAAAGCATGACAGACACCGTCACCCCTTCAGGGAAAAGCAACTAATCTGCAGCACCAGAAATGATTTAGAGAACGAACGATCGCTGGTGACCAGTTGAAATGTTTAGTTCTCACGCGCTTGCAATTGGTTAAATGCGCAGGGCACACCGAAGCCCTCGACGCATAAGCGTTATGGATACCAACTCGCACCCCTCCACTGCACAGAATTGCCACTGCAAGAGTAGTTCCCTGCAGAAAATGGCGTCAGCTACTCCTAGACTCCTGGGGAGGTAACAAAGCGGTATCCCAATCCAGGTTCAGTAAGCAGATATTGGGGATCAGAAGGATCGGTTTCCAGTTTGCGGCGCAGCTGCGAGGTATAGATGCGCAGGTAGTGGCTTTGCCCTTCGAAACCCGGGCCCCAAATCTCTGCGAGGAGGTCTTCTTTGCGCACCAAACCGCCGTGGGCACGCAACAGCGTCGTAAGCACGCCCCACTCAGTAGGGGTCAGGTGAAGGGGCTTTCCTGCCTTGGTGATGGAGTGTCGAGGGACGTCGATCAGCACATCGCCCGCCCGCACCATCGTGGCTTCCCGCTGGGCAGATGGATGCTGGGGACTGCCATGCCGTAAAGCCACGCGCACGCGGGCCAAGAGCTCTTCCATAGAAAAGGGTTTGGTCACATAATCATCAGCACCGCGATCTAGGGCCGAGGCACTAAATAGGGGATCGGACCGGGCCGTAAGAATCAGAACGGGAATTGCTGACCACCCTCGAATCCCATCGAGGACCTCCCGCCCATCCATATCCGGCAGACCCATATCCAAAATCACCACATCGGGCTGATGCTGGGAGACCACCTGCAGACCCTCCGCCCCGGTGCTGGCTGAATACACCTCATACCCACGCGCTTTAAAATTAATGCTCAAGGTGGTGAGCAAACGCGGATCATCATCCACAATGACAATCGTGGCCTTCTTATCAGTCATGGCTTTTCTCCTCCCGCAGCGGGAAACTCAGGATAAAGGTCGCTCCTGGAGTGGCCTCTACGGTGATAGTACCGTCCATGGCCTCCACAAATCCGCGTACGACGGAGAGGCCTAAACCCACCCCGTTGTCATTGCTGGTATCGCCCAAGCGCTGAAAAGCTTGGAAAAGCTCCTGCTGCTTTTCTGGTGAAATTCCCGGCCCTTCATCGCTCACACTCAGCTCCACGCGTTCATCCTTAACCTGCGCATCAACGTCGACTGGTCCGCTCGGCGCATAGCGCAAAGCGTTATCGAATAGGTTCGCCAGCACGCGTTCCAGCAAAACGCTATCCGCGCAACAGGTGCGGCCACGGAGTCCAGAACAAATATGAATGCGACCAAGTTGGTCCTTGCTATGCCCAAAGGCACAGGAAGCAATAGCCCGATTGGCTACCTCATATAACTCCACAGTATCCCGGCGTGCAGTTACCGCTCCTGCACTCAAGCGCGAGTGATCCAATAGGTTGGTCACGAGCAGCGTGAGTTGATCGATGCTAGCTGCGGTTTCCGCCAGCAGTATTTCTTGATCCTCTGGGCTGAATTCGATTTCGGAATTCCGCAAAGAGGACACAGCCAGCTTGGCCGTTGCTAGGGGCGTGCGCAGATCGTGGCTCACGCTCGATAGCAGTGCACGACGCAATTCATCAGCGGCAGCAATGGCATCGGCACGTGCGGCTTCAGCCGAAAGCTTGTCGCGGCGCACTATGCCGGCTAAGTAACCTGCCACAACCGCCACCAAAGCACGGTCGCGGGCGGATAACGCTGGGCCTTCCATCACAATCTGGACCGTAGTGTCCTCGCTGGAGACCAACGTTTCTACCTCACGTTTATGAGTCTTTGCGGGGATATGCAGGTGTCTACTTTGCTGGGGCGAGGCCGCCGAAGCGTGCCAGGTAGAGAGTATGTCCCCGGAGGCGTCAAGAAGCACGGCCTTATGGCAGCCGAAGGTCTCTCCTACCTTGCGAAGCACTGCGTCGATGGGAGATACGTCCGCACGGCGGTTGAGGGCTGCGCGGGAAAAGACCGTCAAGAGCTCAGCATCGCGCGTGGCAATGGCCGCATTATGGTGCTCTATTTTGGTGCGCCGCACTTGTAGGCCCACGGCCAGGGCAATGGCTACCATGACCACGAGGATGACAGCGTTAGCTGGCTCAGCAATATCGAACGTGTACAGGGGCTCGGTAAAAACCAATTGACCGCCAAGCCCGAGGCAAACGCAATAATTACCGCCGGCCACAGGCCAGCGAGCATGCTCACGAGGAGGATCAGCGCAAAGTAAAAAGCAGAACACGTGCCTGTTCCCAATGCTGAGCCGTCGATGCCTTGCAACAGTGCGGTCAAGGCGATGAAAGCGACAGCTGCGCCTACCCAAGACACCGCCCGGCGCGGGAGGGAATGCAATGGTCGCAGCAGTGGTGAAAGAGGCGAGGGTTTATCGGACGGAAGATTAACAATGTGACAATCAATCTTGCCTGAATCCCGCAACACGGCCTCAGCAACGGTGCCGCGCCAGTGCAGGCCTAAGCGACGCCGTGGTGAAACCCCCAGGACCAACTGGGTGGCGTTGACGCTGCGGGCAAAATTAAGCAGCGCTTCTGGCACCGAGTCACCGGTGACCTGATGCAAACGGGCACCCACGTCCTGAGCCAAGGATTGTAATTTGGCCAGTTGTTGAGCGGAACCTGCAACGGAAGATTCACCGGAAGAGAAGGAGTCCCCAAAAATTACGTGGACTACATGTAGCTCGGCTGAGGATTTGGACGCGATGCGGCGCCCGCGGCGAATGAGCAGTTCTGCGTGCGCGACGTTCTGAATAGCCACGACCACCCGTTCCCGCGCTTCCCAGGTATCAGTAATGTCTTGTTCAGAACGGTAGGATGCGAGAGCCTCATCAACCTGGTCCGCCAACCACAACAGGGCTAGCTCCCGCAATGCAGTCAGATTGCCCACCCGAAAATAATTATTCAAGGCTGGGGCAATGCGCGCTTCTTTATAGACTTGGCCATCCCTCAAGCGGGTGCGCAAGAGCTGCGGGGATACATCCACCAACTCGATCTCATTCGCCGCACGCACCACCTCGTCTGGCACCGTCTCCTGCGGGGAAATACCGGTGATCTGGTTTATTACGTCATTGAGGCTTTCAAGGTGCTGGATGTTCAGGGTAGAAATCACATCGATTCCTGCGACTAGGAGTTCCTCTACGTCCTCCCAGCGCTTAGCGTGTTCCTCACCGCGCGGATTGGAATGGGCAAATTCATCGACCAGAACGGTTTCCGGCTGGCGCGAGATGATGGCTGCAGTATCGAGTTCTCCGGTGGATAGCCCGGCGGCGTAGCGCCGCGGGATGGTCTCAAGGCCATCACACAGCGCCCGAGTGAATTCGCGCCCATGATCTTCCACGATGCCAATGACCACATCGCGGCCGGCCAGCACAAGGCCGTGCGCCTCGTTGAGCATTGCACAGGTCTTACCAGACCCAGGCGCCGCGCCGAGGTAGATCTTCAAAGCGCCACGCTTGGTGCGCGCCGGAACTTTCTTGTCGTTCATATGGCACTCATCTTATGAGCAGGACGGTGGATTGGGCAGCGCTCGGTTGAGAGTAGTGACGTTAACTGCGTCTTCGCCCAGGAACCCGAGGCTGGCATGCTCCGTGTTGTCCTCGATGAGGCTTCGCACTTCTTCGGTGCTTATCCCCTGCTCTCGAGCGACACGTGGAGCCTGTAGTTCAGCGTACGCAGGGCTAATGCCAGAGTCGACACCAGAGCCGGAACCGGTTACCGCATCGGTGGGAACATCTTCTGGAGCGGCGCCTTCACGCTTGGCGATGTCCCCGCGCCGCTCCTGCACGGCTTTTTCTAGCTCGGAGCTACTAGCGCCGTAATTGCTCATGCCTTCGGAACGGGGGAAGAAGTACGGGCCTTCGGTCTGACCATCTTGCAGCTGGGTCGAGCCAGCTAGGCAATCACCTTGGTAAATGAGGTTGCCCTCGGCGGAGTCCGGCTTGATGCGGGAGATTCCCCACACGGCAGCGGGATAAATCATTCCCAGTGCGATAACGCACAATAGTACGGCTACGAATCCAGCGGCGAGGTTACGAAAATAGACACGCATTTTTGGTCCTTCTTTTTCTACATACCTGGAAGCAGGTTGACTACCTGGTCAATGAGCCAGATGCCTAGGAATGGGGTGATCACGCCGCCCAGTCCCCAAATGCCCAGGTTACGGCGTAGCAGGGACGAGGCAGAGGCCGGCTTATAAGCCACGCCCTTGAGCGCCAATGGGATAAGAGCAACGATGATGAGCGCATTGAATACCACTGCAGACACAATGGCGGATTGCGGCGAGTGCAGGTGCATCACGTTGAGGCGCTCGAGGTGCGGAAGCTGCGTAGAAAACAGGGCCGGCAAGATGGCGAAGTACTTCGCTAAGTCATTGGCCAAAGAGAAGGTGGTAAGCGCCCCACGGGTGATGAGCAACTGCTTGCCAATGCGCACGACATCGATAAGCTTGGTCGGATCAGAATCCAAGTCCACCATATTGGCGGCTTCCTTCGCTGCAGAGGTACCCGTATTCATGGCCACGCCCACGTCCGCCTGCGCCAGCGCCGGCGCATCGTTAGTACCGTCACCGGTCATAGCGACCATGCGGCCGTGCGCCTGTTCCTCGCGGATCCTGGCCAGCTTATCTTCTGGGGTGGCCTCCGCGATGTAATCATCGACGCCTGCCTCTTTAGCGATGGCCGCTGCCGTCAACGGGTTATCGCCGGTCACCATGATGGTTTTGATGCCCATCTGGCGCAGTTCGGCGAAGCGCTCCGCCATGCCCGGCTTGACGACGTCACTGAGCTGCACCACCGCAATAACCCTGCGGGTGCCGTCGGATTCATCCACAGCAACGGGCAGCGGGGTTCCACCGCCTTCAGCAATCTGGGTCACGGAGTCTTCAATTTCTTGTGGCCAGTCGCCACCTGCTTCAGTTACCCACCGGCGCACAGCATCGCCTGCACCCTTACGCAGCTTTCGGTCTCTCAGGTCAAGCCCAGACATGCGGGTAGAAGCGCTAAATGGAATGACCTCGGCGGTCTTTTCTTCCTCTCCTGCTTCGGCAGAAAGGTGATAGTTTTCGGTCAACCACGACACGATGGAGCGACCCTCCGGGGTCTCATCGGCAACCGAAGCAACGCGGGCTATCTCCGCAGCTTCCTGCTCATCGACACCGCGCGCAACGATAAGCCCGGTAGCCTGCCGGTTGCCATAGGTGATGGTGCCGGTTTTATCCATGAGTAGGGTCGCTACGTCTCCCGCCGCCTCCACCGCGCGTCCGGACGTAGCCAGAACATTGTGGTGCACGAGGCGGTTCATTCCCGCGATTCCCACCGCAGATAGCAGGGCAGCGATGGTGGTTGGGATGAGGCAGACCAACAGGGCCACCAGCGAGAGCGGGGAGAGCTCCGCGCCGGTAAACAACCCCATTGGGGCCAGTGCGGTAACCGCAATGAGGAAGAGAATAGTCAGGGTAGACAGGAGGATGCTCAGCGCGATCTCATTCGGGGTCTTGCGGCGCTCCGCTCCCTCCACCAAGGCAATCATCGTATCGACGAAGGTCGATCCCGGCTCCGAGGTGATCCGTACCAAGATGGAATCAGACAAGACCACGGTACCGCCGGTCACAGCACAGCGATCGCCACCGGCCTCGCGAACCACGGGAGCAGACTCGCCGGTAATGGCAGATTCATCGACGGTTGCCGCACCTTCAATGACGTCGCCGTCGCCCGGGATAGTCTCTCCGGCCTCCACGCGCACGATAGCGCCCTTGGTGAGCTCAGAAGCGGCAATAACCTCGATGCCGCCATCGGTAACTAGGTTCGCGGTGGCGTCATCGCGCACGGCGCGCAAGCTATCCGCTTGGGCTTTACCGCGGCCTTCGGCATATGCCTCAGCAAATGCAGCGAACGCAATGGTAAACCACAACCATACGGTTACCACCCAGCCATAAACGCTGGGGCTAAAGATGGACCACAGGGTAGTCAGCGCGGCACCTACCCACACCACGAACATGACGGGGTTGCGGGCTTGGGCGAGCGGGGACATCTTGTGCGGCAACGACTTTAACGCTGCCGCAGCCAACCCACTGTTTGTGGTGGCAGAGCGCTGAGGAGTGCGTTGCTCAGTGGTCATAGTTGGTGTTGTCATGAGAGTGCCTCCGAAATGGGACCCAAGGTAAGAACGGGGAAGAAGGTAAGGGCGGCGACCAACACAATGACGCCGATGGTAAGCAGCGCGAAGGTCACACCGGACGTCGGCAAGCTGCCGGCGGTAGTGGCCTGCCGGCGTTGACCGGCTAAGCTGCCCGCCAAATACAGGGTGAAAACGATGGGGAGGAAGCGGCCCAACAGCATGGCGATTCCGAGCGTGACCTGCCACCAGGGCTCGGTTACCGTCAGGCCGGCGAAGGCCGAGCCGTTATTATTCGAGGCCGAGGTAAAGGCATAGAGCACCTCGGAGAGACCGTGCGCGTTATCCGGGGTTCCAGGCGCGCCGTAGTTGGTCGCCGAAAGCTCCACCAGCTTGCGCTGAGCCACCGATGCGCCCACGCCTACCAGGACGAGGACCGGCATGGTGAGGATGTACAGGCTCACCGCGGAGATTTCCTTGCGGCCGACCTTATTGCCCATGAACTCCGGTGTGCGCCCAACGAGCAGGCCGCCGATAAATACGGCGAGGATTGCTACCATCAGCAGACCGTAGAGACCCGTGCCCACGCCGCCTGGTGCAATTTCGCCCAGGAGCATATTGAGGATCAACAAGCCGCCACCCAATGGTGAATAGCTATCGTGCATCGAATCGACCGCACCGGTAGAAGTGCCCGTGGTAGACACCGCAAAGAGTGCGGAAGCGTCAATACCTAGGCGCTGTTCGATGCCCTCCAAGTTGCCGCCCGCAGCCTGAGCTGCCGCACCGGTGGTAGTGTGCTGTGCCCATACCACCAAGGCAACCATAACGGTCCAAATGCCGCCGATGACGCCAAGCAGGGTCCAGGCATGTTTTTGCGATTTCAGCATTACCCCATAGGCACGGATAAAGCAGAAAGAGATAACCAGCAAAGAAAAGATTTCCACGAGGTTGGTAAAACCAGTGGGGTTCTCAAAAGGGTGCGCCGAGTTGGCGCCGAAGATGCCACCACCATTGGTTCCCAGCAATTTAATTGCCTCCTGGCTAGCTACCGGAGCGCGCGGAATATCCACGCCCGCGGAGCTCACCAGGTTGGACCCGAAGGTTTGCATGGTTCCGCCCAAGATGAGGACGAAGGAAATCAATAGAGAAAGCGGCAAAAGAATGCGCACCAAACCGCGGGTGAGGTCAACCCAGAAATTTCCGATGAGGTGCTGTCCGCTCTCAGAGCCCAGCTTGTCACGACCATATCCCAAGTGACCGATACCGCGAATGAGCGCAACCGCCACACACATGCCGACAGCCGCGGAGGCAAAGTTCTGGACGGTCAGGCCAAGCATCTGCGCACCATTGCTCAGGGTTTCTTCGCCCGAATAGGACTGCCAGTTGGTATTGGACACGAATGACGCCGCCGTATTGAACGCCATCCACGGTTCCACCGCTGCGGAGCGGGAATTGCCAAAGCTAGGCAAAACGGTTTGTAGGCGCTGCACCGCGTAAAGAACGAGTACGGATGCCAAGCTGAAACCAAGCAATGCACGGCTGTAATTCTTGCTGTTATGCCCGCGGTTTGGGTCAACGCGCAGGACCTTATACACCGCACGCTCTATCGCCCAGTCCTTGTCAGAGGTGTAGCTGCGTGCGATCCAGTTGCCCAAAGGAACATATGCCGCCGCGAGCAAGACGACGAGGGCGAGGAACTGCGGTAACACCGCCCCAACGCCGGCGATCATGCGAAACGCTCCGGATCAACTAAGGAAATGATGAGGTAGGTCACCAACGCCACAACAATGACGAGGCCAATGACCGCTGTAATGGTGTTCATGGTTATGCATCACCGTCCAGAAGCTCGTTGAGGACGGAGGGACAGCCAACCGTCAGGATGGCTATCAGGATTGCCACGATGCTTGATTTCTAGTGGTCGTGGAAACACCTGACATGGGTTAGGTGATTGTGTGGAGTCGAAATGGGTTCCGGATTCTGTTGTTGTGGCGCGGTTTGCGTCGTTGGTTCGGGCTGGTAGTTC
>NZ_JAKRDU010000018.1:0-29956 GCF_022347325.1 Corynebacterium nasorum | reverse complement strand
TTGCGGCTTCACGCCGGTACTCCGGCGTGTACTTCTTGCGCTGTTGATTCACAATGAACATCCTCTCCTACGGACACAAGATCCATACAAATAGGGTGTCCACTACTTGAGGGTAACCTCAGTATGAGGAGGTCGACGATGGGGTGTTTGTCTGGGACTTCGAGGGTGACGGTGCCGGCGTCGTTGACTTTGTCGTTTGCTTTGAGTTGGGTGTAGCCGGTGATGATGGTTTGCGGGGTGAGGTATTTGTCAGTCAAATAGACGAATGGCGTGTGGTCGTCCCGATGCTGTTGCCCAAGTGCGGCCATTTGAATTGTTTGATGTTCTTGCATTGCTTACTATTCCTCCTGTTTGTGCCCAGGGTTGTAGGTATTGGTTGCGCCAGTGGATGTGGCATTTGTGGCAGTCGATGGTGGTGGCGTCGCCGGGCATGATGGGGCGTGTCCAGGCGATGCCTCGTAGTGTGGCCCAGGCGTTGTGGTTGGGGTAGCCGTGTGTGTCGGTGATAAGGCCTCCGGTGTCGGGGCTGGTGTGGTAGATGAGTCCGGTGGCGCCGAGTGCTGGTGGGAGGATGATGGGGCCGTTTTTGTCTTCGGTGATGCGGGCTGTGAGGCCTTTCCAGTGGATGGTGGGCCAGAGGGGGAGTTGTCCGGTGTTTTCGATGGTGGTGATTCCGGTGGAGGTGTGTTCGGGGCCGAAGTAGCGGCCGTCTTGGGCGGTGAGGTGTATTTCGAGGGTGGTGGTGTCTGTGGGGGCGGTTTCTTCGGGGAGTCCGATGGGGGACTCGAGGTGGACGAAGAGTTGGAGTTCGGGTTGGCGAGGTTGGTGGAAGGTGAGTATGGCGGGTTTGTAGAAGTCGAGGCCGTCGAGGAAGCGGCGGATAGTGGTTTCAGTGGTCAGGCTGGTGGTGTGGGTGATGCTGACTGTCAGGGTTGGGGTGATGGGCTCTGGGGTGGCCGTATCGTAGGTGTGGGTGGGGAAGTGTTGGGTGGTTGGTACTGGGTGGTCGGATAGTTTTCCGGTGGTGCCGGAGATTTTATGTAGGGTGACGCCTTCGTCGCCTTCCTGGGCGCCGGCGAGGTGCCAGGTGTGGCCTTTGTAGTCGGTTAGTTGGATGTCCACTGTGCTTTCCTCCTGCTAGACGACCATTGGGGTGGTGAAGGTGTTGATTTTGACTCCGCGTTCGAGTGCTTCGATTCGACGTTGATAATCGTCGAGGGCTTGGTTGACGCCGCGGCGGACGTCGTCGGAGGAGACTTCCATATTGTCGCCATTCATGTTGAGGTGAATCTCGACTGGTGGCAGGGCAGTTTTCCCGGGGTCGTCGGCTGTTCCGGCGACAGCGACTTTGACACGGCCTTGATTGTCAAGAATGTCTGGGGCGTTGGTCCCGTCGATTCCCCAGGGGGAGCCGAGGTCGTCGGTGATGTCGGCAAGTACGTCGCCGAGGAATTGTGAGCCCCATTCGATGGGGGCGCCGACGCGTTCTTCTTGACCGTTAAGCCATGCTTCGACGCCTTCTGAGAAGGTCTGAGCGGTGGCGTCCAGGTGCTTGGCGGCATAAGTAATGCCTTCAGCGAAATTAGTCATCTGTTGGGAGTTAAGTACCCATTCTGATTGGCCGGACGTGTTGACTGCAACAGAGTTATTGGGGAGTACACCACCGGAGTCGCGCAAGAATGCAGGTAGTACACCGCCGTTTTTGTAGCCTCCGGCGCGGTCGTAGGCCGCGGAGAGAGAACCGTAGCGGGACATGGCGTAGTTCATGGAGGAGCGAATGTTGGCTTCCGGGTCCCAGATGTCGTCGAATCCGGGGTCTTTGTAGGATTGGAATGTGGGGTCGATGGTTTGCATTAGTCCCTTGGATGGGGTGCCTTTGGTGGCGTTGGAGTCCCAATTATTAATTGCGTGGGGATTGCCTCCGGATTCTTGTTGCATGCGGCGCAGCACGGTATCGACGAGGGATGTTGGTTGGCCTTTTTCTTTCAACAGGCGGGTGACAAGTCCGCGATACTTGTTGACGTCTCCGCCGACGCTTAAGTGCTCCTTGACCTTTTTGGCTACGGCGGCGACTTTGTCTTTGAGCCAGTTCCATGCGTTGTCGGCGCCTTTAGTGAGGTAGGCGGGAGCCACGGAGTTTGCTAAAACAGTGCCGTTATTGATACCGAGTTTGTCTTTAACAGCGTTGATTTTGCCATCGAAGAGTTTCTTTGCTGCGTTGGTGAAGTCACCACCGAGCTCGATGGCTTTGTTGATGACGTTGTCAGTGACGTTCCATGCTTTGCCTGCTGTGGATTTGATGGCGCCGATAACACCGCCGTCGGCGAAGGAGCCGGAAAGTCCGGTGCCTTTTCCTGCTCGTGCTGTAGCGTTCATACGTGCGACTGCTGCTGGGCCGCCGACTGCTCTGGTCCATTCGGGCCGCATGATGGCCTCACCACCGGATAGGTTGAGCGTGCCTCCGGTAGGCGAGAAGAAGGTGTGTATGTCGCGGCCTGGGGTGTAACCGGGCATGACGCCACCGGTGGCGAAGCTGACCTCAGGAAGCTCGTCTACACCAGTTACCTTGGATACAGCATTCCATGCGGGGCGAATGCCGTTGTTGTAGGCCACGTTGGCAATTTTGCCGGCAATTGACTTAATAGTTTCCCAGACACTGTTCCATGCGGACTTGATTCCATCAGCGGCTTTTTCAAACCATTGCTTAACTTGGTCGACCCCTTGCTTCATGCGGTCAAAAGCAGGACGAACGTGTGCATCGACAATGCCTTTAATGAAGTCTGACATGTGTTGCCAGGCGGGAAGAAGGACGTTGTCAATAATGGCCTTGATACCGTTGACAACCATGTTCCACACGGCTTTAATCCCGTTAAATACTGGCTGAATAGCGTTATTCCAGATAGCAGACAGGAATTGACTCATCGCGTCCCACGCTGGGATAAGTACCGTATCGATGAGGGCCTTGATGCTATTTACGACAGCTTCCCAGAGCTGCTTTATCAGGTTGAGGATTGGTTGGATAGCTGCTTCCCATAGGAAGTGCACTGCTTGTGCGACAGCGTCCCATGCGGGTTTGAGTACGTTTTCCCACAGGGCTTGAATGCCGGTTACGAGTAGCTCCCAGCCTGCTTTGATGGCCTCGAACCCCACCATCACTACGGACTTAACCAGCATGAACTGCAGCATGATAGGTGTCAGAAGTGCCGTGATGATGTAGGGCGCGACCTGCTGGATAACTGCCCACGCTTTCGAAAACCACTCACCAATAGACGAAAATACAGGCTGAATCCATTCCCAGAAGCTGCGGAGCGCGTCACCAATCTTCGACAAGATTTGATGCCCGACCTCGGTCTTTGTCAGAAAGAGTGTAATGCCTGCAACGACGGCGGCAATAGCTGTGACAATAAGGCCAATTGGGTTTGTGTCAAAAATAGCCGCCAACAGTGCAGGCAAGGTACGCAGCCCAGTGAAGATGATGCGCCCGACCTTAATGATTCCGCCCAAAGCCTTACGGAATCCCATAAACCCCTTTATCGCAGGGCCCAACTTCGGCCCGAATGATGCGATAATGTCGCCGCCTGCCTTAAACGCCTTAAACCCGCGAGTAATCGGAGCAATGACCTTAGCCCACGTCATAAAACCACCAGCAGCCGCAGCAGCCAATCCTGGGTGCTTGGCCATTTGGTCGGTGAGCATCTCAATGGCCGGGACAACTACGGTAGAAATCAGCGGCGCGAGAGCATTTAACAGGTCGACAATAGCAGGCAGACTGCCGACAGCAATAGAGCCCATGGCTGTGACAATGGAAGGCAGAATAGGTGCGATGGCGCTGAGAAGCTGGGCTATTGAACTGCCTAGTTGTTCAACTGCAGGCCATGCTTGGACTGCTAAATTCCCCATCGACGTGAACGAATTCATCACCGAATCAAAATCAATGTTCGAAATCGCGTCGAACATTTTCGGAATGACGTCATCAGCCAAGTGGTCAAAAATCGGGGAAATCTTGTCTGAGAGCTGTCCAGCGAAATCACCAATCTGTGGAGTGATTCTTTCGAATCCATCCGATAGTGCGTTAAAGACGGGAATCATGCCTTCGTAGAAGGGCTGAATGAATGCAGCGGTCACGTGAGACGCAAACGCTGCCATGGTGTCAAAGGAGCCTTTGAATGTTTCGCGTTGCTTCTGGGCAGCTCCGTCGAACATGTCGTTCATGGCGTTAGAAAAGTCCTCGAATGAGACCTTACCTTCGCTAATCATGTCGGTGACTTCTTCTTTTGTCACTCCCATTTGGTCGGCAAGTTTTTGTTGCAGCCCGATTCCTCGGTCCATCAACTGGGCCATAACCTCACCGTCAACGTGGCCACGGGCAGCGACCTTCGACCAGATTGACCCCATCTCGCCCATGGACACGCCTGAGTGGGCGGCAGAGTCGGCCACACGGCTGAGAGTATCTTGGAGGTCTTGGCCGGGTTTAATACCAGAGCTGAGCATGACGGAGGCAACTTGGGCGGTATCACCCATGAGGAAGGAGGTGCCCTCAATGGACTTATTGACATTGCCCATAATCTGGTCGATGTCTTTGCCCTTGTAGCCCAAACCCTCAAGGGCCTTTTCTGCCTTGTCAGTCGAAGCAAGACGGTTAAACCCATCACTAAAGGCTTTACCCGCGCTGACACCAGCAGCGGCGGTGGTGGCTACAGCACCAGCTTTCATCGTCTTCTTCAGACCACTGGTGATTTTGCCACCCATCTTCTCGCCCCACGAGCCAGAAGGGTTGACCACAGCCTTATCAATCTGCTTGCGTACCTGGGAAAAATCTCCCATTTTCGGCACGATACTGACCCAGCCGGTACCAACATCGAAGTTTGCACCCATGCTTAACCCCCGTCAATGCCAGGCCAGTCATCGCCCAGCCATTCATCCATTTCTTGCTTGGTAAGTCCCTCTGCCTGAATTCCAGCAGTTTCGGTTTTCTTGTCGTCGACTCCGGGGCCGGGGGATAGGCTTCGGTTTTTGCCCCTTGCCTCCCCAAGCACTCATCGCCTGCTGGTCAGCGATATGGGCTAAGAGCTGGTTGGTGAGGTTCCACTCCCAGTCTTTCTTTTGTGCATTGCGCACCAGCGCAGAGTCTGGGCCGGCGGTGGCGATAAGGGCAATGGCATCATTCCACGTGACACGGTCTGTGCCGTCGTTTATCCACCGCCAGCGTATACCGGCTTCGATGAGTTCCCTTTCGACTGCCATAGCGAATCGGGTGTCGGTGTCCACAGCGTCGATGAGGGAGACGATTTCGCCAAGGCTAGCTTTTGTCGCCGCCTTCGCTCCAGTCCTGCATGAACGTGTTGAACTCGTCCATGTGCATGTTATCGATGATTTCGAGGGTGCCGTCGTGAGATTTGTCGGCGGCGCGCTCGAGAATCATCCAGGAGAAGTCTTCATCATCAAGGCCGTCTCGCTTGGCGCGGCGGCGGTCGCCGACGGTGATGATGGAGTCAATGGGCGGCAGAGTGATGTCGTCGCCGTTAGAAGTGGTGTAGTTAAACCAGTCGTTGGTTGGCTTAGTGTTTTTCTTGGCGTTCTTCTTTGCAGCCATAAGAAACAATTCCCCCGAATCGAATACGTGTTTTACATGCGGACTTGCGCAACCTCCTACCTTGCTGGAAGGAGACTACTGCAATCCTTGCACCCTCATGATAGCAGCACTTATGTACGGCTGTTTACGGCCCAAAGCTAGCTAGCAACCATCCCAAACCGGCTGCGATTGCGAAGTAAGCCAAAATGAGTACAGCGACAATTGGAATAAACACGTACAGGTACGCCAGCACAATGGTGATAGCAATACCCGACACAGCAACAAACCCGGTTAACGTCCCAGCAATGTTGAGGATAATCACTACGGTCACTAGCCCCAAAGACACGACTGCCAGCACCGCCAAATGAGCAATCACCCACAGACGCAGTAACCTACCTAAGGGTGAATGACGTGTTAACAGGTTGAAAATATCCAACGGGATACCCGCCAGAGGAAACGCGATTGTATTGACCACCCGAAGGTAAATCGGCACCAGACTCAACATGATAATCAGCCCAGCTACCGCAATAAACGTGACAGTCACAATACCGGCAAGCACAACACCTGCCACACGATTGAACAGAGTCAGCGCCAGCGAGCCTAAAACAATACCCAAAAGCCCCACCACCGCGGCAAATACCGCAATGGAAGATATAAGGTCAACGGTCCGAAATGCATGGGAAATGCTTGCAACTGTCACAATCAACAGGGCAGCAGACAAAATCAACACAGCCCACACAAGGATAGGCGCCGCTGCCACAAGACCAGCCACACGAAGCCGCCTAAACAGTCGCCTACCAGCACGCACCGGGGTACCAGCGGCAAGAAAGGCCAAAGCGGCAGCTAGAACAAGCCCTGACACCGCCGTGAGCAGTGCAGCCAACGGGGCTAGAAGTACTCGAGGGTGCGTTGCGACCATGCTCAGAAACGTCGCCACCGACAAGAACAAAATAATGGCACCGGCAACACCTGGCACAATCGTCAACGCTGCCGCAGAAAACGTCACCGCAATCGTCAACAGTGACACCTTGGCTAATATCCTCCACGGCTTCGCCAACTTCCGCGAAACAAGAAGCAATGGAACGCCCACGAACACAGTAACTACAGCAGAAATCATCAACCCCAATGCGAGTCGCTCGAGCCTTTGAGCCTTCATCCACGGGAATGCCCCGGCGATGACCGCGGCGTCGAGCAGTAGGCGGCGCACACTACGGGCCGTGACTAAAGCAACGATAACAGCGGATATAACGGTGGCTATGCTGCTGAGCGCAAATTTAGGCCACCTCTTCAAACGTTGACCAATCCAAGTCAAAGCAACAAGCGCGGCGATAAGAAAACGGTGGTGAATACCCAACACAACGGCGGCAGGGGTAAGCAACCGCGCTGCAATGACAGGAACCTTCCACCCCATCCAACGAGCCGCAGCAATAACACTCGACCCGAGAATACCTACCATAAGCGGGAGGATAGGGCGGAGAATACGCCCAATGATTCCCCGTGTATGTGCTACAACATGCGCTAGCGCGACTCCCAACGTAGTGACAGTGTCAATGCCGAAAGCATCCAAGAAAGTCCACGGAAGGACAAAAGGAGTCAGTAGGCGGCGAAGCACACGTTGAGGCTTAGCCACTATATAGCCCACGAGCATGATTACTAACTGGGCGATGCCCAAATTTCCTGCACCGCCAGCGACGAGCCAAATGGTATTCGTTGCCGGATTCGCTGGTCCACCAGCCGCAGCCCACGCAGCCCATGCTGCTGCGGACACGCTAGCAAAGATTACCAAAAGCCCCCAGCTAACAACTTGTACGCTGATGCTGTAAAAATTCCACTTCAGCAAGAAAACATTCATGGACAGGGGAATCAATACGCGATACAGCAGGCCTCTGTACGGCAAAAACAGTGCAGGAAGCGTCAACAACGCCACTATCAGTACTACTGCAGAGATTAGGCTAACCACAGTGGTGCCTACAGCACGCACTGGATATAAAAGCCGCGTTGGCGATGCAAAAAGGGGAATAAACCCGACAGAAATTGCTGCACGTACGGTTTCCACACCACGTAAAACCAGCCGGACAATCCATGGCCCGATGGCGGCAAAGACACCGGTAGCCATAAACGCAACGCCGACAAGCATCACACCGGCAGTCACCGCGCGTAAAAGTAACTGGCCCGCACCAAATAGACTCGTGACCAGCAAGGACAGCTGATGGGCGACAAACGCCGCCACAGTAGCACCCACTGTGGCCAAGGCTGCAGCTACCGCAGCAACAGCAGAAACAACCGGCGGCGCCAAAACAGGAAGAAGCAAAAGCGTCGCTACAGCCATTGCCAAAAGCGACACAGCAACCACAGCCCCCAACGCCAGAATGACAGGAGCGACAGCTTTCTTCAGCAACGGAAACGCCGCTACATTCGACGCCACCCACGCCACAGAAGCCACATAAAAAAATCGACGCCGGAATAGCAACAATCGCCGTAACAAACGCCGTCACCCCAGACCCGGCCACCGGCAACAAGGCCCTCACCGTGGTAAACATCAAAAACAGTGCAGCCAGCACAAAACGCACTAATGGTCGAATGACACTAACTGCCGCACGAAGCTGCTTACCCGCCAAGCGAGCCGTCACCAAAGACCGAAATACCAAAACCTGAACAATCGGCAACGACACCGCAACCGCAGTAACAACCGGAGGAACCGTATCCAACCTGAACCGCAACAACCGCAGCAACGACACGACGATACTAATCCCAACAAACGGGACAAAAACCCCACCAATAATGACCGTGCGCACCAAATTCAACAACAATGACCGGCCAGAAAGAGTAGAACTACGAATCATCAGAAAGATAATCAGCCCCACAACAGTAGAGGCAAACAATGCCACAATGACGAACGTAGTCACAGCAATAGCGACCGCAATAACAGCTTTTTCCAGAGCCGTCGTCCGCAACGGCTGAGTAATCCTCATCAGCACACGAATCTTCGCCACTACGAACAACACAACCGCGGCTAATACCGCAAGATGAGATAGCGCCCAACTAGCAGCCACAAACAACACGACGGCCTTCAACGTCACCGGCAACGCACCAGCAATAACAACTAGTGGGAAGTCCAAAATAATGAACTTCGCACCATTGACCACCGACCAAAAAATAAACAACGCCGCCAGCGGATGCCCAGTCAGAAGAGCAATCACAATCAAGTCCGCCGCCCACGGCAACACCACACCGCTGAGCCCAAAGCCGAAAAACTTCAAGGCCACAACCAGCATGCCCAACAACAGTCCCGCGGTCGATAAAGCAACTGGAACTGCAAGCAATGGTTTGCCAAACACCAGCAGCACCAACGTCAACGCCACCCCGGCCGCCAAAGCCATCACCGGCAACGCCAACATCGCACCCACAAGAATCAAATCCTGTGTCGAAAGCTGTGCAATAGCTTTATTGACGCCATCAAGAAACGCATCCCACGCCCCAGTAAGCTGTGGAAGCACCTGCCCCAAATTCAAAGCATTCAACGCAGCAATCCAGCCCTGGCCAATGTCACTAGCCACCGCAGTAACCAACAAACCCACGTCATTGGCAAGAGCAGGAGGATTCGACCAGTCCGTTAAAAACCTGTTCGCAATATCGCCATACTGAGCCGGGTCCAGCGCACCAATAAACGCATTCCACGCCTTCACAAGATTCGACGGGTTAAAAACACCCCAATTATCCCGAACAATGTCAACTACTGTGCCCCACAGCTGCTGCGCCGCGCGGTAAAGATTACTACCCGCACGAGCAATATTAGACAGAATCTCCCCCGAGGTCATACGCTTGATGAAATCCCCGGAAATATCATCCCACCGGCGCATAGCATCACGAATGAACTCATTAACGTCCGTGATGTTCTGCCTGTTCAAAAATCCACGCAGTGCGTCACCAACCATCTTTCCAACATCGCCAGACATCTGGCCCAGACGACCAGCCCACGCACGAATAGGGCCAGCCCACTGCGAAAAACCAGCAGAGGACACCATATTCGCCAAAGCATCACCCAAAGCAGGGAAATTCACCGACGAAATAGCATTATCAATAAGATGGTCAACATCGCCACCCAGAATGGCATCCACCCAATCCTGCCAATTCGCCCCCGCCGTCGACAGGAAATCACCAATAGCCTGCTGCACATCACCATTAGCCAAGCCGGCAACCAGACCACCGACACCAACACTCGACCACAGTGTGGCAATCTTCTTCAACGCATGCGCCACCGACTTACTCCGCCGGCGCAGCCACGACATTGCATGGTCAAAAGCCGCGCGAAAGTTATCCAAGTTAGCGCCACTAATAAGGTCCCGCGGAGCCCAATCCGCAATGATGCGCAGCAACTCTGAATCAGTCATATCCGCAACCGTGTGCTCCACACGGTTAATCAACTGATCCACCGCATCCAACAATGACCTCTCAGAAAGACGAGAAATAATATCCAGAGCAGTAGACACATTCACCCGGATAGCACCAAGATTCGTCAACCTGCCATCGCCGGTAATATAGTCCACCCACTCGCGTACCTTGCCAGTAAACGCAAAATCCGGGCCCTTATCGTCGCGCCCGGTAGGCTCCTGAGTATTCCTATCCACCAGACGGTACAAACACACACCATTCGCATCCGGCGTACACGACAGCGTCACCACACTGCCTGCCAACTCACTGCGATTAAACGCCTGAGAATCAATCGACGTCACCACCGCGCGCGGGACAAACAAACGCACACGCTGCCCATCAGAAGCCAACAAATCAAAATTCAACGACCGATAGGGAAGCGCACCATCAAGACGTTCCTCAACCCTCACACGCGAAGAATCAAACAACTCTTTGACGCCACCATCAGGGTGAGTCAGCCGCATCACCGCCGAATTCCCCAACTCCATAAACGACACCGACAGGCTTACCCCATCCGGTGAGGAGACAGTACTCATCGACAAACCAGACCACGACTTAGACTCCTCAGCATCTACCGACGTATCCACCGTCACACCATCAGCAGATACATAACCCGCAGGGGTCATCCCGACGCCTGGAAGCCGACGCAATGGCTCACTCGCCGATAAAGGCACCGCAAAAGGACTCGACACCGGCTGGCCAATCCACGCACCACCACCGGCCGAAACATTCGGCACACCACGGACAAGATTCCCCCGATTACGCATAAAACCCCCAAAATAGCGTCACAACACTTACACCAGTATAAAACACGGTTCTTACTACTCTGCCCGATAGGCGCCATCTCGCACACAGCTCCTATAATCTTCGCAAGGAGTCTCAGCCTCCCAAAATGCGAAGGTCCCACTAACCAAACGATTACTTCGTGCAATCAGAAAGATTGTGCATTAGCAAAGTTTCAAGAAACAACAGGAGAAAGCATTGACTAATCCCGAAGACTTACGTGCATGGAGGCGTGCTCGACTGGCCCGAAACGATGACCTACTTACCCAAGAAACCGACATCAAAAGGGAGCTCAGGCACTACACCTCCGTGTTCGAAGAAAAAGTGGTGTACTGCAACGCTGAATCCTCAAAAGAATCAAGCTTTGTCCGCTACTTTCAAAACCACTTCCATCAACTTAGACTCAAGAAACTTATTGCAACAGGACCTTCCAACTATAGGCGCCAAGGAAGCCTATACATTTACGATGGAGACAACGGCTCAGAATGGAAGTTAACGAAAAACGGCGACTTCCGAAGCGACGAATGCTTGGAATTTCTTTATCAATCCGACATTGTGGTCACTCACCCACCATATTCCCTGGCCCACGATTACCTCAACTATATGGAGATATTTCGGAAAACTTTTCTATTCATATCGCATATTGATTCAATCAAACGCAAGGACGTATTTAAGCTATTCCAAAATGACCAACTATGGTTGGGCTACAATTCCGACCACGATTTCTCAGGTTTCGTATTACCGGAAAAAATAAAAGTCCTGAAAACTTACCCAGGGTACAACCAAAAAGGCAACCGAATTATTACTCCAGAAAGCTTCATATGGCTGACCAACATTGACCACCTTAAACGCCACCAACCCATTCCACTGACCAAGACCTGGGCGCACAATAAATCTCTCTATCCGAGATACGACAACCTCAACGCTTTAGACATCCCCAACACTGACAACATCCCCTCCGACTACACCGGGCTCATGGGCGTACCAGTCACGTTCCTAGCCGACTACAGCCCAGAACAATTCCACCTAGTTGACTACAACACAGGCCACGATGGAGAACCCTTATCCCTAAACGAAGAACTCGTCGAACCACGCATCATTATCGAACGAAACTAACCCTCTAGAATCAACATACTAAAATGCCAACAACGACCACCGCCTTCGACCGCGCCACTATTCGCCACAACCTCACCGAATTCAAACTCCGGTGGCTTGCCCACATTAAGCAGTGGAAGGCGGAAAACCGTCCCGCGACCGAGTCGAGTCACGACCAACAATTCTGGGGCGACCTACTCGACTGTTTCGGTGTCAACGCCCGCGATTTGTACCTGTACCAACGCAGCGCAAAACGCGCCTCAACCGGGCGCACCGGCAAAATCGACATGTTCATGCCCGGCAAAGTCATAGGCGAGGCCAAGTCCCTCGGCGTCCCACTCGACGACGCCCACGCCCAGGCCCTCGACTACCTATTGGGCGGTACTATCGCGAACTCGCACATGCCGGCCTATGTTGTCTGTTCCAACTTCGAGACTCTGCGGGTTACCCGCCTGAACCGCAACTATGTCGGCGATAGCGCCGACTGGGATATTACGTTTCCCCTAGAGGAGATTGACGAGCACGTCGAACAACTCGCTTTCCTCGCCGACTACGAAACCTCCCAATATCGGGAGGAAGAAAAGGCGTCCCTGGAAGCCTCCCGCCTGATGGTTGAGCTCTTCCGCGCCATGAACGGCGATGACGTGGACGAGGCAGTCGGCGATGACGCTCCCACCACGCCGGAGGAAGAAGATGAGCGCGTCATGCGTACCTCTATCTACCTCACCCGAATCCTCTTCCTTCTTTTCGGTGACGATGCAGGGCTCTGGGATACCCCGCACCTATTTGCTGATTTTGTGCGCAATGAAACCACCCCAGAAACCTTAGGGCTACAGCTCAACGCACTATTCGACGTACTTAACACCGCCGAAGAAAAGCGGTCAAAAAGACTACCAGCCACACTAGCGAAATTTCCGTATGTCAATGGTGCTTTGTTTGCTGAGCCGTTGGCCTCGGAGTACTTCGACTACCAGATGCGTAAAGCCCTGCTTGCTGCCTGCGACTTCGACTGGTCAACTATCGACGTCTCCGTCTTTGGTTCTTTGTTCCAGTTGGTGAAATCGAAGGAAGTTCGCCGCAGCGACGGCGAACACTACACATCCAAGGCCAACATTATGAAGACCATCGGCCCGCTTTTCCTAGACGAGCTCCGCGCAGAGGCAGACAAGCTGGTGTCTTCTCCGTCGACGTCGGTAGCCGCATTAGAGCGCTTCCGTGACTCTTTGGCCGAGCTGGTCTTTTGCGACCCGGCCTGTGGTTCCGGCAACTTCCTACTTTTGGCGTATCGGGAACTGCGGCGGATTGAAACAGACATCATTGTCGCTATCCGCCAACGCCGTGGTGAGACTGGTATGTCGCTAAATATTGAGTGGGAGCAGAAGCTATCAATTGGGCAGTTCTACGGCTTCGAGTTGAACTGGTGGCCTGCCAAAATTGCTGAGACTGCCATGTTCCTTGTAGACCATCAGGCCAACAAGGAGCTTGCCAACGCTGTGGGTAGGCCTCCTGAGCGGTTGCCGATTAAGATTACCGCACACATTCACCATGGCAACGCCCTGCAACTTGATTGGGCAGACATACTCCCAGCTTCTGCCACCAAGACCTATATCTTCGGCAACCCACCGTTTTTGGGGCATGCGACGAGAACTGCTGAACAAACTCAAGAACTCCGAGACTTGTGGGGCACTAATGATATATCACGCTTGGACTACGTCACGGGCTGGCATGCGAAGTGCTTGGACTTCTTTGAGTCCCGAGAAGGTCGTTTTGCGTTTGTCACCACCAATTCAATTACTCAAGGCGATCAAGTGCCACGGCTGTTTGGCCCTATCTTCAAAGCAGGGTGGCGTATTCGTTTCGCTCACCGCACGTTTGCTTGGGACTCTGAGGCACCCGGTAAAGCTGCTGTTCACTGCGTTATTGTTGGTTTCGATAAGGAGAGTCAACCACGTCCACGTCTGTGGGATTATCCCGACGTAAAGGGCGAGCCAGTCTCAGTGGAAGTAGGCCAGTCCATTAATGGCTATCTGGTTGACGGCCCTAATGTTCTTGTCGATAAATCCCGGCATCCTATTTCGTCGGAAATATCGCCCGCAACCTTCGGAAATATGGCGCGAGATGGCGGCAACCTTCTAGTTGAGGTAGACGAATACAACGGGGTTATGAGTGACCCCGTAGCGGCAAAGTATGTTCGTCCTTTCCGGGGTAGTCGAGAGCTAATGAACGGCTTAGATCGGTGGTGTCTATGGCTTATAGATGTAGCACCGTCAGACATTGCTCAGAGTCCGGTGCTGAAAAGGCGTCTAGAAGCAGTCAAAGCTTTCCGGGCCGACAGTAAAGCGGCAAGTACACGGAAAATGGCTGAAACTCCGCACTTATTCGGCCAGCGGTCGCAACCGGATACTGACTACCTTTGCTTGCCGAAGGTAGTAAGCGAACGCCGCTCGTATTTCACCGTACAAAGGTATCCATCAAACGTAATTGCTTCTGACCTAGTATTTCATGCTCAAGACCCAGACGGCCTGATGTTTGCGCTAGCGTCGTCGTCGATGTTCATCACATGGCAGAAAACCATCGGCGGCAGACTTGAATCGCGAATCCGCTTTGCTAATACCTTGACGTGGAACACTTTCCCTGTGCCAGAGTTGGACGAGAAGACGCGCCAGCGCATTATTAAAGCAGGCAAGAAGGTGCTCGAAGCTCGCGCGCTGCACCCAGAACGCTCACTGGCTGAGCACTACAACCCCCTTGCAATGTCCCCGGAGTTGGTTAAGGCTCACAACGCGCTTGACCGAGAAGTAGACAAAGCCTTTGGCGCTCCACGCAAACTTACTACCGAGCGCCAGCGCCAAGAGCTACTGTTTGTTAGCTACGCCGAGTTAACCAGGAAGTAAGGGGCCGAAGGAGGATTCCTTCAGCCCCTTGGCTCCATGGACATTATTCCCTAAATAGTCAACGCACCAACGACCAGGTACGCGACCACGGTTAACGCTACCACATCGCCGATAAGAACGCCCGGCTTCAGGGCCAATGGAGTCAGCACGGTCTTCAGCACGCGCCAGTTTGCAAACAGGCCGCCAGCCAAAGTCTCAACACCACGCAGACCCAAGCCACGAACCGGAAGATGTCCCAGCTGCGGGATACGCGACAGCAAGAACACATTGAAGAGGATGCGGCCGATGTTCAGCCCATTGAGAATCTTCAACAGGTTATTGCCACGTACCGCAACGCGAATCGGCGTAGACAGAACAAGGAAGTCCACCGCCGCGCGAACAGCCTTGACCACGGCCTTAGTGTTAAACGCTGTCAGTGCGTTAATAAGCACCTCGTTAAATACGTGCAGCAGCGCCTGACGCACCTCATGATGATTGAACATCTGCAGCGCAACAACAATAAACGGCAGCTTCTTTGCTGCCTTAAACTGCGCGATAACCGGAGCAGCTAGAAGGCCTTTGCCCGCGGTAAACAAGCCCTTGATAAGAGCAGCCTTCACCGCCACGCCCAAATCAACAATGCCCTTGACCGCCTCAGCGCCCTGGGCAACAACGGAGCCCGCTGCCAGAGCCACAGCCAGCAACGGAGACAATCCCTCAGCAGCCTTCACAGCCTTGTGCACAGCCTCATCAGCGCCCAAGGAAGCCAACTCGCCAATGAGCTTGCCACCACGCTCAGTGACAGCGTCAAAGTGCTTCGCCAGCTCATCAAGCTCATCCTGCCGCAGCTCAGCCAAAGCCTCCAACACATGGCCAGGCAGTGCACCACCAGGCAGCTTCTTGACCACCTGTGCAATCGGTGCCGAAGCATTCAGCGTATCCAACGCCTCAGCAAAGTCACGGGCAACAGAACGAATCTCAGAAAGGTCAGAGACCTTCTCCAGACCAAGGTCCTTCAGCTGGTCCTCAAGCCCATCAACGAGCTCATCAGCCGCGGACTTAAAGTCGGCAACCTTCTTCAGCGGGTCCGGTTCATGAATAGCGGTATCGATATTCGCCTTGAGGGTATCCAGGACTTCCTGGCCGCTTTCAGCTTCACCCACCAGGGTAGAAATAGCCTTTTCCACTTCACTGCGAGTATCGTCACCCAGGTTCAGCAGAGCACTAGAGGCTTGGGTGAGTGCGTCTGCCATTTCGTGTGGAATAACGCCTGCAGACTCAAGGCGGTCCACGAGGCGGGTGGGGTTGAACTCACCATAGGTATCGCGGTCAGTGTACTTGTATTCCATTACTTTTCCTCCTTGGTGTCCTCGTTGAATGCGCGAAGAATGTCTACGAGGGTGGAACCGATTAGCTGGGCGGAAGAACCGATTCCAGTGAGCAGGTCGGTGAGCTTCTTGCGGTCAGCTTCCGGGAGAGCATCGAACTTGCTTACTAGTTCTGGGAAGCCATCGCCCGGGGTGATTCCGTCAAAGAGCTTCTTTGCGTAGGAAGAGCCGACAAACTCGTCAATAGCGGAACCGACCTTGCTGGCGTGGTCTGCTAGTTCTTTGACGTGCTCGGCAGCCTTCTCCGGCAGAATGTCAGTATCACCGAACTGCTCGGAGACTAGGTCGTGCAGGCGAGTCTGTGCGTCTTCGATGCCCTTGATTGCAGAGGGAACGCCAGTGCCTGGGAATACCAATGGTCCGCCGAGAATCTGCTTGAGGTCATCTACGAGCGTCTTTGCGTCTTTGACGGTGCGGCCCAGCATGGAGACCTGCTGCGGAATCGATTCGGAAATCTTGTCGATGATGGTATTGAAATTAGAGAACATGCCGGTAAGAGAATCGGCGGTGTCCTTTTCCACTCCGCCTTCCTGCTGCAGGTCGCGGATGGAGTTAGTGATTTGAGAAAGTAGGCTATCCTTATCAGCCATGAAATATACCCCCAAAATGTAGTGTTTACAATTCCCCGAATAGGTGAGTGTTTAGATGATGCCGCCGGTTAGGTCATCAATGGTTTGACGTCCGCCGGAGCCGGTAAGCAGGTCTACAACTGCTTGGGCCCAACGGTTGTGACGATTGAGCGGAGTAAACGGTAGTGCTTCCACGTCCTTAATCAGCGTGGCGGCGTCTTTGCCCTCTACCAGGTCGGAAATCAGCTGCAGCAAATCGTCCACGCCGTTAAGCGGCGCAAGGTGCTTCGCGAGCTTTTCGATGAAATCAAGGTTCAATCCGCCCTTACCGTCAATGAGCGAGTAGAACAAGCCCGCAACCAAATCCGGCGAGATAGGCAGCCCATTGAGAGCATTGCGCACAATGTCTTCAATTTCTGCCAGGGATACAACCGGTAGCCCATCATCTGGGAAGCGGTCATCATCATCCTTCTTAACGTTGCGGCGGTCAATGTAGGTGTAGAGGTTGTTTCCCTTTTCATCCGGGAAGCACTCAATCGTGGCATCAAAGCCTACGACTTCTCCTCGCGAGAACACCTGGTCGTCGAGCTCGGTGACGCGACCATTCGGGATGAACAAGCGTCCCTTCAGGTCTTCGCCGCCGTGAATATCAAAAATGAATGAGCGGTACGGAGTTTCCGTAGCGTTGTCAATCATCTGGACTGCTCGTCCATCATGACGGGAACGGAAGTTGCCTTCGCCCATAACAGCAGTGGCTACATGAGAATTGACAATCTCGTGGAACTTGCACTTGATTTGCACCGAGTGGTTGGACTGCAGCACTGCCATGGTGTCACCATCCCAGTCCATGACCTTTTCGGTGTCACGGTCGACAGTCTTGGTGAGTCCGTCCTCGCTGATGTAGCCAGCCGGGCTGAACTTGTTGACTGCCGGCAGTGCAGCCACCCTGACAGAGGCAGAGTGTGGCGTCTGCAGCGGGTTGATGCCCGCCATGCCAATCCATGCGGCGCCGCCGCTTTTGACCTCGGGCGCGCCGACAACAATGTTTTGTCGCATACGTGACATGCGAATTCCCCCAAATTTTTTTACCCCGAGTAACCACCCCAAGCAGGGCAGTTACCACATATTATACATGAAAATTACTTAACTTAACGCTGTCCACAATGTGCCACCAGCCTGCCACCGCACCGCAGATGGTCTATCTGGGTCAGGGAAAATATACGGGTCGGTATCAGTATCCCAATCCAAAATATCCCCCTCCGCGCGATAGGAGACCTCCATACCCTCCAGACAGGCGGACAGTAAGTCCACGCAGTACTCATCATCTGTGCCGTAAGCCTGAAGCATAATCCGAGTACGGTCAGTCACTGGCGTTTCCCGGTTAGGGGCGGCAGCATCGACGCGAATCATAGGCCCAGATAACTCATCTGGTACCTTCGTTGCCACATACACCCCATCAAACTCCGAGCCTTGAAACCAGCGTTTCAAACAAGAAACAACAATCGCAGACGGATGCCGCATTACTTAAGCCCCCTTCTTCGGTGACTTCGACGCGACCGGGTAGGCACCTACAGCCTTTTGCAAAGCATTGTGCTTCTTTTCATGGCCATAGGCCTCCCAGTCATACGGAGTCGGCACGATAAGCGCACGCCACCTACGATGACCAGGTTCCGCTTCCTTGACGACGTAGTGTTCGCCGACCTTCGACCGGAACTCCTCGGCTTTGTTATCAACCAGATGCTTAGTCTCCGATGATTCCTTGAGCACGCGATTAAAAAACTGGTGATTCATCTTGAACTTAAAGCTGTCAGCCACGCTCAACCCCCTCAAAAATACGCAGCCTATACTCCGCCAAGCCCGGGTTCCACCACGGCCCATGCGTGAAATCATGACCACCATCGGCAATCACGAAATCAACACCGCCCAGATGGACCAAATCGCCAGCAAACACTTCACCAGGAAGAGTGAACAACGACCCCGCCCAATCTACACGTCGAACGTCCTCGTCATCTGGGCCGAATTCTGGAGAATCACTAATAGACCAACCAGCAACCCGCACAACCTGAGGACCACCCCATCTGGTTACCGGATTACCGAAAGAATCCTCCCCCGAATCCTCACGATGGCGAACCTGCACGCGGAAAGGAAGCGGATACCCCGACTCAGTAGAGCGAGACCGTGAACGCGCCACGACGACCACCCCCAACCGAACGCAACATGCGCTTATCCTCAGCCGTTAGAAAAACACCGCCGGCATTCGAATTCGACCCAAAATTCTGACTCGTCGAAAACGGGCCCGCAGTAAACGACTGAGACTCAGCCCCCACAGGAGCAGACGACAAGCCACGAGAGACAGCTCGGGCAGCCACACGGGCACACACCACACGAACCGCCGGCGGAACTGACCTATCAAAGTGCTTACCCAAGTAAGCATCAATAGCGACAGTCGCCTCTTCCACCATCGCCACAATAAGGCGCTCATCGTCCTTATCCGGCTCAATAGTCAAACGGTCAGTAACGTCGTCAATCGTGCAGTACGCGTCCACATGAACCCCCAAACAGGACTACTTATCGCTACGGCCAGCCTTCTTCGACGGCCCCGGCTTAACCACGTGAGCCACCATGGCCATATTCGGATTCGTCAAAATGGGCTGAACAGCACAATTAGCACGAACCCAATACGCCATCGGGTCGTTCTCACGCCAAGCGCCCACCGCAATCTGACCAGCGCCAGACAGGTTGTACTCCGGAGAATGCATCTCCACCGTCTGGCCCCACACGGTATAGCCCAAAAGACCAGACTGAGTCTCTGGCGGAAGGAAGTACAAAGTATTCTCATCGAGAATGCGGCGAGCAGCCTTACCATCACGCACAGAACGAGAATACGACGTAATCCCCGGAAGTCCTTGGTCCTGCAGCACGGCGTTGATAGCGCCAGACGATACGCGCGCCAATTCGCCCGTAGTGTTGGCCGCATCGCGGAACTGCTTATTCGTCTGCAGCTTCTGGATAACCTTCGGCGAGGCAATAATGGTGCCCGGCTTAGTACCGTTGGCATCCTCATAGTCCATAGCCCACGAGATGATGTCTTCCAGGGCGCCGGAGTCCTGGTCATCCCAGTGTTTCTTCGGGGTGACCTCGAATTCCTCATCGCGGCCAATGCCGGCGTCAACGATGGCGCCATTTTCGATATAGCGGACACGGCCGGTGGTGAGAACGTCACCGCGGGCGACCTCGACACGGTTAGCAACTGCGCGCACTACGGTCTCGGTGGCCTTGGTCATGTCATCTTCCTGGAACTGGGAATCACCCTGGTGGAAGCTACGCAGCTGGTCCATCTCGTTGATACGGACCTTCTGTCCGATAAGTGGCATCTGCATCATGGCCTTATGACCGCCGCCCATAGAACCAATCGGCGTTTCAGCATCTGCAGAACGAACCTCTGCGAGTCGGCCGGTGTCCTGTTCAGTCATCCAGCTAAAGAACATGTCGTTGATTAGCTGGTCGGGGAAGTAAGCAGACAGGGAGCCGCCGGCGGTCTGCAGGTCGTTCAGGTAGTGGTTGGCGTAGATAGTCAGGTCCTCCGGTGAGAGGACCTCGTTCCAAATTTGCGTAGAACCCATGATTAATCCTCCCGTACGTCGCCGATGGCATCGAAGTTGGTGGAACCATCCTCATTCCACAAGGAACCGTGCGGTTCGTGCACGAATGTGAACTCTGCATGGTCGCAATCTGCGATGTTCACGCGGTTGTTGGAATCCGGAAGACGGTCAATGCGAACACGGCCGTGCCACAGGATGGGTACAACCTCGCCTGGATTGTTGTCCTGGTCGGTCAGCAAGAACCCGTCCACGGACTGGGTCTTGGACGTTACTGGTACCCAGTAGTCGCCTTCGCGGTGCAAGGCGGTGCCAGAGGGCAGGACGGATGTGCGAATATGGGTAGTCTTTTCGCCCAGCGTGCCGGTTTCGGCGTTGTCTACTGCGTGGCGAGAGCCCAGCCACGACAAGTCGCTGGGAGAGTAACGGTCAAATTCTGGCCGAAAGTGCATAATATCCCCCGATGATGTGATGAATGCGGACTACGCCCCCTGGCGCTTTTTACGCCTTTGCCACAGCTCCTCACCCCGAGAAATGCCCTGATTCGGAGATTCCCAGGTAAGCCGCGACGGTGAAGGGGCGGCGGGGGAGTGCTTGCCGATGAGGTCTTTAAGCGTGGATTCGTAATCGTCGTCGTCAGAGTTGATTTTATCGACGGCTGCGCAGAAGCTTTTCGAGTCGAATAATTGCTCTACGTCGCCGCCGAGTGCCGCAATGTGGATAATCAAATCACGATTATGCTGAGCATCTTCAACTTGGCTATGAGCCGTCGAAAGCTCGGATTGTAGGTCTTTAATCGTGGACTCGAGTTCCTCTTTATCTGCGGTAAGTTGCTCAACTTGCGCTAACGATTTTTCCGCCCGGTTTTCCCACGTGCGAGAGTGGGCCCGCATGTCTTCGTACTTTTTACGGTAGTCAGTTGATGCGGTTTCGGTTTCCGCCTTTGCGGCGTTGGTTGCGGAATCCTGGCTGGTGGTTTCCTTTTCGGAATTTTCAGCGTTTGCGTCCTCGTGCGACACAGCGTCCCCCTAAATGTTCAGTTTGTGGACTACGGCCTCATTCATCCCTTTCGGATACAAACCGTAACCACACCACACAATAGCACACCTGTTCATTTACTCAGGTCACCCACCTGACGCATCGCCCGCAACAAAACATCCGGCTCCGTACTACCGACTTCATCGTGAGCTTTCTTATAAATCTTTTGCGCTCTAATCGTCGATTCTGGAAGCTCAACATGGCCGCGCTTACGGCATATCACAAGGCACCGGCAATGGTCATGAAAGTGAGCACCGGAATAACCACCACCAGCAGCAGAACGGGAAGTGTAATCAAACCCGCGAGAGGCCAAAAGGGTGCAAAAAGCACACGCCCCAGGATGCGCAACACGAGCCCACGAACCCCCACCCTTCCAGGCCGTATGCTCTGCATTCTTCCGCTGACGGGAATACAACTCATCGGCGACGATAAACCCCATCGAATTTAACGTCCGATTATAACCCTGCTCCTCGAAGAACAAAGGCGCGAAATCATGCGCCATACGCGCCTCAACCTGGTGAGAATCCACCCGACGTGGTTTCCACTCCACTGGCCGCATACCCATGTGGTCTTCCTGCTCCTCTAGCCACACCATTGTGGCATCAGAGACGGCCATGCCATACGAGTCGATAGTCTCTCTCACCATCTGGCGCAAAAGCTCCTTTTGCCGATAAGGGTCAGCAGTAAGGTCCGGAATAACTCGAGCTCGAGAGTTCAAGTCTTCAATAGCTTTACGTGCAATGGAATCGACTACAGGTGTAATCGACGTCCAGGGACGCTGCACATCCATCTAACGTGCCTCCTTGGCATCTTCGCTGGCCTTTTGTCGTGGAGACGGTGCAGAATCCTCCGGGCTCTTAGTCGGGGTATCCTCGGGTGATTGTTCCTCGGCTGAAGATGCCTCCAGCACTTTCGCTAATTGGGATAGGCGTTTACTTCGATTCTCCTGCTCGATTTGAAGCCGGTCAGCCGCCGAAAAATGCAGGTTCTTCAGCAGTACTTCGGAATCGGGGGCGAGTACTCCGGAAGTCAGTAGCTTTAGAGCCCAATCAGCATCAGCGGCCTTGGACGCAGTAGCCGGGTCACGCCAATCCACTTCGAGCCCGTCGACGAGGTCCTCAATGTCGACGTCCTGGTCGAGGTCGGACACCTGCACCAGTACGCGGGCCAGCTCCAGCAAATCCGGATTCATTAACTCCGTCTTAATTTCAGATGCGCGAATCAGTTGCTCTTTCCACACACGAATCGAGTCACCCGACGGCGGATTTTCCGTCATGAAACCAAAATACTGTGCAGGAATCTTTGACTCAGAAGCAATCAACTGAGAATAGGCACGTACCTGCTCGATAAATGGAGTTGGGGGAGACGACGCGAATTGTCCGACACTGGGCTGCTTGGGGTCGTCCTCATCGCCGTTGATGACAAGCATTTTGCCGATAGAGGTACGCCAGCCCATTTCAACGCGGTCGAACTCCGTCATGCCCTCTGGGTCGTAGCCGAAGTCTTCGGGTGAGGCGCCGGTGGCCCAGGGTTGTGGGGAGGCATAAAACTCGGAATTGTACTCCATGTTTTCCAAAGTACGGGCGGCAGCGTCGGTAAGATACCGCACGGCTGGGGTAATTTCTGACTGTCCAGACCAATGCGATGTCCGCAGGCGGTTACGGAGACGGAACATTGGGAATCCGCCACCAGGCACAGGATGCCGCTCTACCGAACGCACCTTGCCCACATCGGTCGAGTCCTTAGAAATCACGATTACCTCGCCCTGCAGGTAGAGTACTTCGCGATACACGCCGTCGGAATTAACCCCCGAGCGGCGGTACCCGGCCACTGGCCCGTTTGTGGCGTCATCCCACAACAGCGAGCCAGATAAGGGCGATACTGACCGCAGGCGGAATACGCCGTGTGGGTCGGGCTCTATAGCTAGTAGACCCAGACCGAAAATCAACATGTCCAAGATAGCTTCAGAGACTCGAAGCGGAACATTAAACCGACGCGTGACAAGCCGCATCTCTTCGCCATAGTCCGGCGAGATGAACCCATCCATGCGTAGCAAATCACCGTAGGTATCCACCACGGTTGCCGGCCATCCGGAAACAACCCCAATATCCGACAATGTACGAGGCACAGCCACGCCAATGCGCTGCACACGATGCGTTCCATCATAGTATGACGCCAGCTGCTTATTGCCCTGCTGGTGTCCTGTGACTTCAGTCGTTAATACACCTAGAATGTCTTCTTCATTTTGCGTTAGCCCCCGAATCATAAAACGAATGACCCCCTCTTCTTCTTCGGCTTTGACACCCCTCGAGACACAGCATCCAAGTAGCACTTATAGGCCATGACTGCTGCATACGCTGCGTCAATTTTATCAGCAGACTCCGGTGACGACTTATAAAGCAAATATCCAGTCCGCGTTTCCCTACGCTTTGCATTCAGCAAATGAGCGCGCAAATACGGGCCGCCATCGTAGGTAATATCCCGGTTGACCACCGCCTGTCGAAATTCACTTAATGATTGATACACCGCGGCGCTTTTACCCCTCGGCCACGCCATCATGGGGTGCGACGAAGTTGCCTTCACCTTCAGCTTCGGGGCGAATTCTGCCTCCCACGCTGAAACGTGCTCTGTCCAGCCAGACGGGTCGCAGTACATGCCTACGACACGATATCGAGAGAAACAATCGCGTACGACTGCATCTACTTGGCGCGTATCTGGCTCCCAGTCCGGGTCTCGTGGGTTCTTCGACTGCCACACTGCAATCTCGAACAGGTGCCCGTCTGTTACGCGCATCCCAATCAGCGCGGTTGCATCCGCATTACCACGCACACGACCTCTAGAACCATCAAAACCCAGCACTATCTTATCGCCTGGCTGTACAGCCTTATCCCTATCCTCAATCGCATCAACCTCGAGGTGGGAGAGGAAGGAATCGGACGAAGAGACAATCTGATTAAGGTAAAACTGTCGCGCGTCGGAAGGGTCCGTTGAAGGGTCCCAAATTTCGGTGATAATACGCTCAATATCCACCCAGCCACCATTATCTTTAGCCGAGTCACCATAAGCATGAACCAGACCATCATAGAGAGAATCATGGTCAGCTAAGTCCGTATCCTCTGGCGCTTCGCGATGGTCCACCAGAATCGTTTCTCGCTTAAGCCGCCCCTGCTGCTGCAGCTCGAGAGCTTTAAACGTTTCCTCAGCAACCGAACCACTGCCTGGCCTATAGGCGTTAGGGGTCTCGATAGAATGGCCACCTAGCTTGCCTGTGTTGCGGCGTAGTACTGCAGCTAGCTTCACGCCACCGTTGCTTTGAGTCCACGCCTCGGTCTGGTCGGCAGAAAACCATACAGGCCTGCCGCCTTCTTTTGACAATGCTCCCGCGGTAATGAATTCGATGCGGCCTTTAGGAAGAGCGACAAACGTTTCCATTGGGTCAATGTCGTAGTTTTGCATGGCTGGGCCGTCTCGCAGCATCTCTAGCAGCGGCCCATAAGCGTTTTTGGACTGGTCCTCATTGACTGCGGCAAATTGTACTTTCGGTGTGGTGAATTCAGACCATGGAACTCCCACAGGCTGCCCTGATGCGTCCCACCCGCCGAAACATACTGGGCCTAGTGCTTCGAGTGCGCCAATAGCGCCCATGATTGGCGACTTACCCCAGCCTTTAGGGCGGGAGAGAATGCCGCGTGTATAGACACGTTGTCCAGTTTCAGGGTCGAGTCTGTAGTAGCGAAGAATAAAGCGAGCTTGTTCAGGTGTAAGTACCAGGGGTTGGTATTCGGCGCAGTCTGGCTGGGCGAGGTTTTCTTCTATCCATGCCAGGCATTCCCAGCCGAGCGAGGGGAATTCTCCAGGTTCTCGGGGCTTAAAAGGCATAGGGTTAGTCCACCGCCTTCAGGCTACGGTAGCGTCCGCGTACGTCTGCTGCAGCGCGGGAAGCGCGACGCTTGTCTTCAGCTTCGTCTGCGGTGGCCATGGTGATGCGGTGGCGGGCAAGACTGTCAGGCGTAATGCCGTATTGGGCGAGTTGTAGGCGACGTTCTGGGCCGAGTTTGGTGTCGCCGCGGTTGTAGGCATCGTCGAGAATCATGGTGCGTGCTAAATCGAGCCACTGAGTTTCTTGGAGGCCTTGAGTCTTCAATGGTGGAAACTCGGACAAGGTGTCCCAGAAGCGGAGTGTTTGGTTTGTCCAGGGCTCGTCTGTGGCGGGGTTGGTAGGGCCGTAGATGTCGGTGAGTTTGGGCTGCGGTACGAAAGTGACAACGATTTCTCGTTGTTCGATGTTTTGTTGGTTCCTTCTCGCACGTGATTTTGGATTCTTCGGTGTTGGACCACGTCCTGCCATTACTTTCCCCCAAAATAATAAGCGGATAATAGGTGATAAGTTCTATTATAGTGTGCTATGCTTAGTTGTGGCAGTGTCATCGGGGGGGTACTGGATCTAGAGATACTGCAAATTCGGGGGAGAGGCCTCGGGCTAGTTTTGGCCCGAGGCCTTTTTATTGGCACTGATGTTGTGGCGGAGGGTTGGCAAAAATAAAGTTTCGAGACATTGACAGGTAAAAGAAGGGTAGTGTTAGTTGTTCCACCCCGAGTACAAAAGTAAGGAGCTGACCATGGGTGATATTGAAAACAAGAAGGATAATCTCGTCGGAAAAGCTAAAGAGGCCTACGGCGAAGCTACCGACAATGGCAAGGTAGCCAATGAAGGTAAGGGCGAGCAGGCCACTTCCGAAGCCAAAGACAAGCTTCACGACGCTGGTGAGCACATTAAGGAAGGCTTTAATAAGTTCATTGGCGACCTAAAGAAGTAGTTTTCTCGCTGCATTTGGCCCCGTCTTGTTGACTCAGCGTCGACAGGGCGGGGTTTATTTGTTTGTGTGGTGAGGTTGTTGGTGTGAATAGGGTGGTGGAGCTGGGATTTTGGTCCTGTTTTGTGACGACATTTTGACGACATTTTGACGACATAAGCCACTGGAAACGACTGGAAACGACTGGAAACTACTGGAAGCCAAAAAGTAAGAAACCCCCTCTCACCAGCATTTATGCTGGTAAGAGGGGGTGGATACACCGCTCCTCCAACTGGGCTCGAACCAGGTAGAGTAATTAAGGTAGAAATATAAAATACCTGCATATAAACGTTTATTGACGACATTGAACGCCATTGAACGTCAATCAGTGCCAATAGATGTAGCATGTATGTAGCACGCAAGGAGGAGCGCATGCCACAATCACGAGGACGCCGCGCACGGTGGGGGTCAATCAAGAAATTGCCCTCCGGACGCTGGCAAGCGTCTTACCCGGACCCGTCAGCAGAAGGCACCCGCAAACGCATCACAGGACCAACCACATATGACAGGCGTGCAGACGCAGAAGTGTGGCTCGCCAGCGAACACGCCCTCATAGCCCAGCACGCATGGACACACCCACGCGAACGAGAAGAGACCCAAGCACGCGAGGCGGCAGAACGACAGCGAGGTGCAGTCACGTTCAAGCAATACGCAACACAATGGGTTGACACCCGCACGAACTCACAGGGAGATAGGCTCGCCAGCAGAACACGCGAGGAGTACAGGCGCTATCTCACCGACAGGCTCAGCGTATGGGCCGACATGCCGATCAACGCGATCACGCCCGACCAAGTACGAACGTGGCACGCAGAACAACTCAAATCCGGCAAGAAGACGTCTGTAGGACGCCAATACGACCTGATGAAGAGCGTGTTGAAGACCGCCGAGGAAGACGGACTCATAGCAAAAAACCCGTGCAGGGTACGCGGCGGGTCGAAGACATCCACAGAACTCACCGTGACGGCACCAACCGACTCAGAGCTAGACATCATTATTGAGGCGATGCCTGAACACCTTCGCTACCCAGTCATTACTGCAGCAGCGGCGGGTTTGCGCTGGGGAGAGATACAAGCACTGACACGTGATGACTTCACGGTCACACGGGACGAACGCGGCGAGATCGACGCCGTGCACATCAACGTGGACAAGGCAGAGGTACGACTCGCAGGCGGCACCCGCGAAGTCAAACGGCCCAAGTCACGAGCCGGAGTGCGCAGCGTAACTGTCTTCGGCAACGACGCACGATCAATCGCAGACCACGTAAACACGCACGGAGACCAACTGCTCAACGTTACCTATTCAGGTTTCCAGTACCACTGGCGAAAGGCGCGAACACAAGCAGGACGCCCAGACCTACACTTCCACGCATTGCGGCACTACTCAGGCACACGGTTTGCACAGGCAGGGGCTACACTCGCAGAGATCATGGCATGGCTAGGACACTCAGACGTCGCCAGCGCGATGCACTACCAAGAAGCCGCAGAAGAACGCATGAACGAACTCGCACGACGCGCCGCAAGGAACTAACGAGACGAACACAAACCCGCCTCAGAACGAATGCTGAGACGGGTTTCTTACCGCCAGAGACCGAATTGAGGCACTACTGCCGACGAACCCTAACAGACCTCAGAAGACCGTACAGGGCGTGTAGCAGGGCTACAGCTAGTCGTCGTCTCTGATCAATTTCGCAGCACGGTAGACCACCGTGCTGTCGATGTCGGCCTGGACACGCCGCGGCGCGCGCTCGCCCCAGAGGACGACACCCTTACCGAACAGCGGCAAGAACTGACCGGTCAGTGCAACGCACTACTGGGTACCTGACCCCCGGACAGTGGACACGTCGGGGGTTAGCTATGCTGCTTTGGTCAGTGTAGCTGATGTGAGTGCTTCGAAGGCATCGGGAGCTAGAAGGTTGCACCACGAGTGTCGCCGGCGCGTGTTGTAGCGCATGCACCACCGGAAGACTTCCTGCCGGCAGATAATGGGATTGTCAAAGACTTTCCTATCACGTAAGACTTCCCGCTTTAAAGTAGCGTTAAACGACTCTGCCAGGGCATTATCCGCACTCGTTCCTACCGCGCCCATGGATTGGCGCACACCCAACGACGAGCAATAGCTCCTAAAGGCTTGTCAGCTGTACACACTGCCGTGATCGGAATGGAATACAGCCCCGTCAAGACTGCCACGCACACCGTGCGCGCGGGCTATTGCATCGACGACCAGTGACACTCGCATCTGACAGTCTGCGAGCGAATAACCTGCAAGTTTCCGTGAATACGTGTCAATGACTGTGGCCAAATACATGTTCTTGCCACCCTTACAGGGCAGGTAGGTAATGTCGCCAACATAAATGCGGTTCGGCTCGGTGGCTGTGAATTTACGGCCTACTAAGTCCGGCATGACACGGTGGCCAGGCTTGCGCCTGGTAGTGGCACATCGGCGGCGCTTGGTAAAGCCTTTAAGTCCCATGGATTTCATGATGCGTGCGACTTTCTTGTGATTTATCGGGCCGAAATTCGTATCACTGTTGAGGCTTGCAGCGATGCGTTTAGCACCATAAAGCCCGTGCTCATCATCGAAGATGGTTGTAATTCTCGCACCAATAAGGGCATCGGAACACATCTTTAACCTGAGCTTTTCACGGGTTTGGACCCATTTATAAAACGAGGAGCGATTGAGCTTTAAAACGTGGCACATCCGTGTGAGCCGAGTATTCGGTTTGGTGGGCATAGACAAACTGGAAGCGGATCACCAGTGAGTCTCTTTAAGCAAAATACTTCGCGGCCTTGCGCAGGGTATCGCGTTCTTCGCGTAGTTTAGAGACTTCCTTTTCTAGCTGGCGGATCCGTTCGGAATTGTTCGCCGTTTGGGCTTTCTCATGCACGGCTTTAATGCGCGCACGTTTGCCGGTGCCGTACTTCTTGACCCAAGAATGCGGCGAGGCACGGTTGATACCGAGCTCTGCTGATGCTGCGTTCAGTGAGAGGTCCTCATTGTTCTCATAGAGGGCCACGGCATCGCGTTTGAACTGTTCGGAGTACCTGGACATGGTGGTAGATTACCTTTCTTCCTAACCCAACCGGGCTGGATATCAGGTGTCCACCCAAAAGGGGTCAGGCCCCAGCAACTGAATGTTGCTGCATAGATTTTAAGCCGAATAGGCCACCGTAGACCTCACCCCGCTGGGTGGGGTCTTTTTTAAATGTGGGGATAAGAGAGGCGTCGGCTTTGCCGACCACACGCAGGGGTCTTGCCCCAAGTGTGCCACTCTCTCTTATGCCCTTTATCCCCCTTGCGCCCTTAGACCACCTACGGTGGTCGCTGGCGCGGTAAAAACGTACGATGACGTGGGTAAATGGGTAATAAAGTACTCTTTAAAAGTACCCATTTAAACGCGTCTTCGGGTATTTTAAAATTAAACCGCAGGTTTAAAACTCCTGGTCAGGGGATTTTTAAAGTATCCAATTTTTAAAATTGGTGACGTATCGTGGCACACGATGAAAATTGGCCGGGTTGGAGCGATTTCGCTGCAACCAATTTTAAAATTGCCCCTTTTAAAGGGGCTACTACCTCGTGGCTGGCACACCCCGGTGGCACTCTTGTCACCTCGCGGTGTGTCAAAAAAATAAACCACTGAAGTGTCCCAGGTTTTGTTCCGTCTGAGTAGATGGGAAAATCTGGAATATGCCAAGAAAATTTGACCAGGATGCGAAGGACCGTGTGGTCCGTCTTGTAGAGGACCGTATCTTGGCGGA
>NZ_JAKRDU010000017.1:0-39718 GCF_022347325.1 Corynebacterium nasorum | reverse complement strand
TTGCGGCTTCACGCCGGTACTCCGGCGTGTACTTCTTGCGCTGTTGATTCACAATGAACATCCTCTCCTACGGACACAAGATCCATACAAATAGGGTGTCCACTACTTGAGGGTAACCTCATTTTTGGCTGAGCAAGGTTCTGACCCGAACAATACGTGGTGGGGCATCGTACCTATTTTGCTTGTTGTTGTGCCGCTTGTTTTTTGGTTTTGCGCTGTGGTGTCAATTGTGCGGTCTGGTTTTGGTTGGGGCGTTAAGCTTTTGTTGGTTTTGGCAGCACTTGCGTATCCGCTCATTGGGCCTCTGCTGTGGTTTTTTGCTGGTCGGGGCACGGAGTTTAAGACACAGCTAGATGTTGGGCGTGGCTGAAATTATTTCGTTGCTGAGTGATTTTGAGGAGTAGGTTTTGGGTATGAGTAAGTTTAGTGAGTATTTTACTGCTGGTGTTCTTGGTGGGTTTATGTCGTTTGCTGGTGTGTCGCATTTGACTCATCAGCGTGAGGAGTTTCAGGCTCAGGTTCCTGATTGGTTTCCTGGTTCCAAGGATGCTGTTGTTGTGGCGTCCGGTGTAGCGGAGATTGTGTTAGGGGCAGGTTTGTTGCTGTCGCGGCGTCGTCGCGCTGATTTTGGTGTTGCGTTGGCGGCTTTTTATACCGCTATCTTCCCTGGAAATATTGCTCAATATGCGGAGCGGCATAATGGGTTTGGGTTGGATACTGATACTAAGCGCTTTGCGCGTTTGTTGTTTCAGCCGGTGCTGATTGCAGGGGCGTTGCACGCGGCTGGGTTACCCGCCAAGAAGTAGTGGTTTGATTGTTGGCCTTGGTTTTCCAAGGCCTTTTTATTTATGGCCTGGGGTCTTGCTTGTTTGGTTTGTCTTAGCTGTGAAGTTGCGTTCGTGCACGGTCTAGCTTGTGGCTAAGCTCGCGGGTGTGGAGGCGGTGTGTTGTGCCTTGTTCCGGTTGTAAACCGGCAGGCTGTGCCCTATGGGTGTTGTTCAGGGGCGCTCTAGATCGTTAGAACTTAGGTGTCTATAAGGCGTGTTAAAACGACGAATACCCCCAACGTATGTTGAGGGTATAAGTTGTCGTCGCGCCGATTATAACACACAGCGTGACAAACCTTATGCGGAAACTAAAATCTTCTTCGGGTTTGTGGCTTTGGAGGTAACCCCAGTTGCCATCATAAAATCTCCAACAGTCGGTAGCGGCGGAAGATCTAAGCTATGGATGTTTATTTTTTCGGCTGGGAGATTGTCCGCTTCTGCAGTGAAGATACAATTCCATAGCAAGCCTTCTTCGGTAGGCATACATACAAACAGCCTGTCAGCTTCTCGTACTTGTTCGAGGAGGTCTTCCAGGAGATCATCGGAGAAGCACACCGCAGCTATAACGTCTCCGAACGCAGAAGTTTCTCCCCCAAACGTGGCAAGATACTCGGGGGATTTTTGGAGATGATCGCAAATAATTTGGCGAATGTCTCTGCGTTCCAGCATACGGTCTGCATCATCCCAATCCTGACGTGTCCTTACCCATATCGCAGGGTTGGACTCACTTTCTTCGTAGACGCACTCCTCGAGATACTCAACGAGATGGATCTCTTCTACTGGAATTTCCAGCAATAAGCTAAGAGCTTCCTTGAAGTCCTCTCGGGCTTGGTAAATGCTTTTACCATATCCAAAGGCTCCGTGGTCCACCGCATAGGCTTCCCACTCATCTTCGTAGTGCCGGAACACCACTTTGTAACCATTCTGCATTATCGCACCTCCTTGAGTGCTTGCTCTTGTGTTAGCCCAAGCTGCTTTACAAGAATGTTACGAACAGTTGCGGTCTTGAAATCTTTATTGCGATGAGGGAAAGTAAAATTTTTCCCGGTTATTCTTGAGCGAAAAATTTCATGACTTCCTTTTGAACGCAAAGGGCCGTCCGCATATTTCTCAATTATCTTTCGCAGTTTTCGGTATGAGCATGTAGGGAATCCTTTGGGCATTTCCCTCCGTTCACTTCTTCGGCTAACGGACTTTAAGAATAGCAATATCTTCAGCACTTTATGCCAGTTAATTTCTCAAGCCCTGCATATCAGGTCTTTTACTTCATTTACTGGGTACAAATTACCCCCATCAAGGGACCTTTTGAAAGCCTCCCCCGTTCTGCCCATTTCCTAAGTAGTTCTGGGTTGACGTTGTGTCCATGTTGTGGGAGTTTGTAGCAGGTGGTTCGTGCTGTGAGCCAGACTTCTTGCGGGTCCTTTATGGGTTCTGGTGGTCGAGTTCGGTTTTGTGCCTTGTTCTGGTCGTGAACCAGTGGCCTGCATCTCATGGGTCAGTTACTGAATTTGCCGTTTTAGTGGTCGTTGAGTCAGGCAACAAGGCTTTTGAAAGCGACGAATGCCCCCAACGTGTGTTGAGGGCATATAGTGTCGTCGCGTCGACGATTATAGCACACAGCGTGACAGAAATTCAGGCATCACTCCGCGCAAAGTATCGTGCATGAGTGTTCCGTAAAGATTCCATGGAGTTCGCCCTGACTGTGACAATTTCAGTGTCTCGGCTTCTGCGAATTCGCGAGCGATGTATCCGCTCTTCTAACGCTGCCTGAGCATCCACATACGACGTCACAGAGACTTCGCCTGACGGCCTATGATATTCAATGAGATAGGAAGTCACTGCCACTCCTTTGCCTTAAGCTTCTTCACCAATCGAGCCAATTGAATCAGCCAATTGCTTCAGTTGAACAACCAATTTGTCGTCAAGTTTATCAATATCCAACCTGACATCTTGATATGGACCGCAGTCTACCCCTTTCTTACGTATATCGCTGTCTATCTGACGAAATAATTTTGCTTTCTTTTCTTCGAGCTCCTGTATCGCTTCTGCAATATCCTGCGCCTTATCTACCAGCATCTTGTAGATTTCTGGCGCACCATCAGGAAGTTCGCCGTACCGATGGACTCGACCAAATTTATCCCCGATCACCTCATTTAAATTTGCCCAGGCTGCCTGCGTCTTAGTTCTTAACTGAAGCTCAACACGCCCCGCAGGAGCAGTCAAGTGAAGATGTATTGCACGATATCCATACTGGGAATCTTTTAAATAGTTTCTTTCTTTTACCGCTGCACCTTCGGTCTCAAACCGGACCTGCAAGACGTCAGAAATTTCTGACAAACAATCCAAAGAACAGTCAAGGTCCAAACGACACCCGGCCAAATCCTGGACACGACTGAGTTTTGTACTAAGCCGATCAAGCTTATCGGCTATGGTGTCATCAGTTTTTACCCGATGACTGGACTCGATTGGAGGTTTAATTCGATAAGTCTCGCCATGAAAGTCCTCGCTTTGAGAGAACTCCTCAACCTCTTCTAAAGCAATTGTAATAACGGTTTCATTTAACTTATCGAACCATGCCATTACTTGAAGATAGTCATCTTCATTGAGCTCCCTCCTACCTCTAATCCCTTCTCCGATACGGTTTATGGTGCCCTTTGAGAACGGGTGTTCTTCGTTAAGTTTCACGGACTCTCTTTACCTGTTGTAGAACTTCATTCAATGAATAGATATTAACGTTTCCCTGTTCTTTTTCGCGTATATAGTTCACCGCTCAACCCATTTCCGCAGTAGCTCTGGGCTTACGTTGTGGAGCTCTGGGCTTACGTTGTGGCCTTGTTGTTGGAGTTTGTAACAGATGGTTCGTGCGTTGGGCCATGCTTTTGTTGTGTGTGGTGTGTGCCTGTCTTCTGACTGCGTGTGGGCTTGTTCCAAGGGTTATTCTTTCTCCGTGTGGTTGGTGGTGAGGTTAGTCATCGTTGCTCCGTGTGGTTGGGTAAGGTTTATTTGTCTGCCCAGAGGTCGTAGGCGCGGTCTTGCCATGAGTCGTCTTCTTGTTCTTCTAGTTCGTCTGGGTTGGGTTCGTTGGTGTCATCAAAGGGCCAGGGGTAGATCATTGGTTGCCTTTGCATGTAATGGTGATGTGGGCGCCGGTCCAGCCTTGTGGGTGGTATTGCTTGGTGATGTGCCATTGGGTGATGCGTGAGTCGTCTTTGATGACGCCGGCGTACTGCAATGCATCCCCCACGGCGCGGGCCAGCTTGTCGGCGTCGGGGGTTACGGCTGGTTCGGGGAATCGTGGTCGTTTGGGTTTGGGCATGAAAAAAGCCGCTGTGACCTGTATGGGTTCATCTAGCGGCTGGTCTGTGTAGCTGGCGCTTAGTTCTTGTATGAGTTTGTCGCGCCAGGGTTTGAGTTTCTTTGAGGATTCAATCATGCGCCCATGACCGACGTAACGCTTTGAACCTTGCGGGGCTGGGGTTCCTTCAACTTGGAAAGTGAGTGGGTTGGTGTTGATTCCCTCCGGTTTGCAGGTCTTGACCTCCGAAGCTGGGACAAGAATCACGCGGCGTGCTCCGGCTTGTTTGGCTATTTTTCGTGTTCTGCTCAAAATGGTGGTTCCTTTGGCTTCTGGCGGGTTGGTTTGTCGTTCTGGACTGATTGCCCACGGGTGTGTTGCTTGTCCGCCTGTGGGGCTTCTGGGCGGGTTTTTGGGGCTGTTTCTGGTTTGTGGTTGCAGCGCCATGCTTTGCCATCTTCGTAGCGCATGCCGTTGGGGTCGCAGAGGGCGCATTCTTGGCGGGCTTTGAGGGCGGCTTCGCGTTCACGTTCCGCTTCTGCTTCGGCGCCTTGGCGGAGTTTCTGGCATTCGCGGCAATCCTCCTCGACCCATTCGCCGGCCGGGATATGGCGATGCTTCGGGCATCGAGTGCGTGCGGCGTGAGCCGCCGCTAACTCGTCCAGATTTTGAGGTTGGGGGCTTTCGGTGTTGGGGTCTTGTCCACCAGTAGGGTTACTGGTTTCCTTAACCCCCTCCCTTCCCCTGTTCCCCTGTTCCCCTGTTCCCCTGTTCCTATGCTCCGGTTTCCGCGAACTTCCGCCGCCTTGTGTAGGAACTTCCGACGCTGCGCGTAGGAAAGTGTAGGAACTTCCGTCACTCCACTGGTCAGAGACGTTTTCGCCGTCTTCTGGGGCCGGATATTTAGACTTAGCTTTGCGTTCTGTGCGCTGATGATCCGCCCATGTTGGGATGGCGTAGTAGGTGCGTCCGTGGACCTCATAAATGATGATTCCGAAGGTGTCTACAACTTCCTTCACGACGCGGCGGAAATTCTCGGAAGTTCCTACGCTAAGTTCTTTGATGTCATCGTTGGGGAAAATGAACCCCTCTAACTCCTTTAAGTTGAGGGTTCCGCGCCCGTAATCGTCCGCCCAATTCCACATCCCGATGTAGGCCAGGCGCGCCACAGCAGACGCCTTTGCCACATCCGGCGAGGACCAGAACTCGGGTTTAATCGTCCTGATTCGGGGCATCGTCTTTTCCTCCTTTCTCTATGGATTGGAATAGGTGTATGAGTGCGTCGAGGAAGTCTGGCCTGGCGCAATAAAGGTCGCGTGATTCGAGGTAGGCGCGCATGTCTTCGCGGGCACGGTGGTCTGGGTTAGGCATGGATAAAAGTCCCTTGGGGTTGAAAGAAACCCCGCCTGTGGACTGTGAAGTCCAAAAGCGGGGTTAAATGAAAATCAAGTAAAGCACAAAGTGCCCATGAATGAATGGCCCTAGGATGCACAAAAGCCGCCATCAAAGAATGACAGCGGCTTAAGGCGATGTGGTGTTGTATACCCATACAATCACTACACCGACGATGATATAAATATTTGCCAAGAAAAGCGATACTCAACCACCCGCTGGTGGACTATTAAGGTCCTGAACAAAGCGGGGTTAATATTCATTGAATTGGTGCACACCTCTAGGTGACAGTACCTGTCGTTTCAATTTCGCTGCCTCAGCAAGCAAACATTCAAGTAGGTAATGCGTTTTAGGGCGTTGAATAAGGCCGTAGTACGTGGGTTAGGATAATTAGTACCCAAACGACAGGAGAACGCCTCGCATGTATCAACTTTTCGTTGACGAGTCTTACCAGAAAGGTCACTATTACGTGGCAGGCGTCCTGGTCAACGAAAAGCAAAATGAGGCCTTAGTTACACGGCTCGATGAACTTGCCAACAGTGTGCAGAAACGCAACAGCTGGCCTGCCCCTCCCGAGTTTCATGGCCACGCCCTGATGAATGGGCTGGACGACTGGAAAAGCCTCAACGGTAACTTTGGCGCGTGCATGACCATCTATCAGAAAGTGCTGCACGCTATACAGAACTCGGGCGCCCAAGTCTACCTCGAGGGTGTTGATGTTAATCGACTCAATGCGCGCTACAAGTACCCGGATAGTCCTCACGAGATTGTACTCCGTCACACGCTTGAGAGAGTTAATGAGTATTGTGCACGTGACGGGGAGATGTGTAAGGTCATCGCCGACATGGTGCCGCAGCAAGACGATTTTAACGAGGCAATCCAAAGGTTTATCCGTGTGGATACCCCAGGGTACCGCAGTCAAAAACTGCTTTGCGTTGACGGCGACATTGAGTTTGTTGACTCCCGGGCCAGTAGGGGCGTGCAGGCGGCCGACATGTCTGTCTATGTACTGCGCCGTCATCGAGAAGAAAAACACGCTAGTAAGTCGGCGCGTAAAGCAACCAAGCGACTCGTCAAGGCACTCGGCCCCGCCCTCGTGTACGAGCGGAAGTGGCGTCCCTAGGCCTAAAAAAAGCTCTGGAGCCTACGCGGCTCCAGGCGACAACGTTCCGGTAACCGGCTCGTCGTGATTTCAATTTAACCTCTTTTGACGCTATCAGTCAAGATTCTGCACGGTTCCATTTGCACTACCTCGGTTTAAGCACAAGACACCGCCTCCGTGCTTATGTGGTGGGGTCGACGAGGACGGTGGAGGTTGCTTTGAGAGTGAAGCGTCCGTCTCTGGTGGCCCCGTGAACTGTGCCGTCGTATTCAGCGGCGTAGGTGATGCGGTCGGCAATCTTCTCTGGGCCAAAGGTAGAGGGGAAAAGAACCACCCTTTTACCCTTGTATTCGGGAAGTTCGGCGGCTTGAATCTTTACATACCCCATTTAAAATGGTGGCTCCTGATTCTGCTGTCCCGATTGTGCCGGCGGGGTCGACCACGCCCCGCTGGCGGCGGTTTGGCCCTGCTGTGCGGCGTTGTTCCACCGCTGTTGAGCTTGGTTTGGCTGCTGCTGTGGCGCGGTGGGCAGTAGGTAGTAGCGCATTGCGGTGAACTCAACCTTGCTGCGCTTCTCCCCTTCCTTGGTTTCCCACGAGCGGGTTACGAGCTTGCCGGTGACGGCTACCTGGTCGCCCTTTTTCAGGTTTGCGGCCATCTCAGCCCACGGGGTGGGATTCTGCTTATTACCCTGCTCGTTCCAAATGGTGACATCTAGATACATGCTGCGAGTCTTCACCCACTGGTTCTGCCCTTCGTCGTACCTATTATCCGAGTTAGCGAGGGTGAAATTCGTAACCGCCGCGCCCTGTGGCGTGAAGCGTAATGCTGCGTCCCGCGGGAGTCCACCAGTAAGAGTGATGACATCAATCATTTACTTTGCTTCCTCCTGCAGCTCATTCCAACGCTTCCGTCCTAGGTCGATGACTTCTTCGGGTACGTCGCCGTCGTTGCGGATTTCTTGCATGAAGCTGGTTACTTCCTCAGCAGTGGTGAGCTCTGCGATGGCCTGCTTGACGTCTTCAACGAACTGGTCCGGCTGCTCATCTTGCTTCTGCTGCTTCTTCATCTTCGGCGCCGGGGCAGACAACGCCTGCCGCGCCACATCCTGACGCTTGGCGTTCATCTGCACTGGTTCTAGCTCTAGGTCTTCGGCGGTGTATTTGATGCCGAGGAGTACGTCCGGGGCGAGGCGGCGGGAGACTTCCGACGCAGCCTTGGCGTACAGCATGGCCTGCGGGTCAGTCTGATACTTCTTATTTGAGGTATAACCCGCCTTCTTGGCGCGGTCTAGTGTCCAGGTGGAGGTTTCTTGCTCACCGCTTGGCGAGGTGCCGCGAACCGTGACCGATTCGTCGGTGGATTCCACGGTCTCAAAGCGGTAACCCTTACCTTTGAGCAAGGCGACCATAGTACGGGCGTAAATAGCCGGCTGCCCATGCACCACGAATATTTGCTGCAGTGCCTGCTGCGGTTATAGACCCAACTCCGCTCCGTAAAGGATGGCGGCAGCTCCATCGTCTGGTTTGCCGCGGAAGGTTTGGGGCACCATTTGGGTGTTGCAGAGAACGGTGGCGAGTTTGTGAGCGGCGCTCATGGCTTCTGCTTGGCGCATGAGGTCGTTGAGGCCTGCGTCTGTGACCTCCGGGGGGATAGTGCTGTTAGTGGCGATTTCGTTGCTCATTAGATGTTCCTTTCGTCGTCGAATCGGGCGAGGGTGATTTCTGTGAGTTCGAGGGCGGTTTCCTCATCGTGGCCGCGGGCGGTGAAGCACTCCATGAGGTAATGCGCCTGGTCGGCAAAAGCAGTCAGCGCCGCATAGTTTGCTTCCGTCACGGTGCGCGCGACCTCGAGTCGTCGCCGCGGCATATCACTCGGAATAGGAGTCATAGTTTCTGGCGCTCCTTGTCTGCCTGGTCGTGGATTTGCTGGTAGAGGTCACGCATTTCTGGAAATGTGTCTCCGTGGTCGCGTATCCAGTCGAAGGCTTCGCATTGTGCTCTGTTTAGGGCGCGGTTCTTTGCTCCCTTGCTTGGTTCTGTGGTGTAGATGCTCATTAGTTGACGACCTTTGTTAGGCGGAGGCGTGTGGAGCCTCGTCGGGTTTTGGTGTTGAACTCGGAATAGAGGTCCGGGTGGGCGGTCTTAAACGCCTTACTGTCGAAAGTCTTAGAATCCTTGGTGGTGGACACACTCACCTTGTAGCCGGCGTGCGTACCCGCGTAGGAATCACCGAGTAGTTTCAAAAGGTCTTTCTTGTAGGTCTTGGCTAGGTCAGACCAGCTGGCGGATTTTTCTTCCGCATCTGCTAGTTGCGCTACGAGGTCTTCTACCTCGTCGGCGTCTTCTAGGCTGGTGACCTCACCCATCCAATCCGGGGTGGTGCCTTCCAGCCAGGCAAACCATTGCGCGGCGGTGCGTTGCATGTCCTCCACCACCTTGGAGTCATAGTGGATTACCTGATACTCGTACCCGTCCGGGGTGAACTCCCCGTCCTGCTCCTGGTAGTACTCCACCAGCAGCACGCACGCCTCGGCACCCGCATGCCACATGTTTGCCTGCACCTGCAGGTAGTACCCGTCGGGGCACCAATCATGCCAACCCCCACCAGTGAACGGGTGCTTAGCGGTCTTAATCTCACCAATCACCTCCCCGTCCTCACTGAAAAGGTCTGGGGTGCCACACAGGCGCTCATCATCTTTGTTGATGATGATGGTCTGTGGGTCCGCGTTGTACACAAGACGCGAATCAACCTCCACCACAAGCGGAGCCAGTATAGGTTCACGGGCTGTGCCCCAAACCATGTAGTCATTACCGCCCCACCGCTTCCCTGTTTCTTTCTGCTCGCGCAGCTCCTGCCACTGTCTAGCAGTCCTGCTTAAAAGCAGGTCCCTTAGCTCCGTTGAGGTGAGGTGCTGACGGCGGAACTCGAACCACTCATCATTATTCTCTGGTTTGAATATCCTCAATTTAGTTCTTCCTCTTAAAAATCGTGGTGCCCTTATTCGACTCACGCAGAACTTTCTTCGCGTTCCTTGCATGGCGCTCACAGAACCGAAAACCCAAACCCAGGCCGGGCATATCCTCACCTCGGATGAGACAATTCGCGTAAAGGCAGCGTTCACGCTGTTCATGGCAACGTTTGATGTACGCCAACGCCGTCTTCAACGCCTGAAAGCTCCGCGGCCTATCTCCGAGGTCTACCCACCATTCCCCGTTATATTTGACAGGCCGGTAACGCTGGTACGCCTGCTCGAGTGTGATTTCTATATCCATACCGGCGGAACCGAAATCACTGCGTGGAACAGGAAACCAACCAAACCACCAAAAATGCCAGTCGCCCAAGCGAAACGGATCCGCTTTTCAGCGATGTCTTTCCAATACGCAACCTCCTTATGCGTAGGTTCACGACGCTGCAAGCGACTACTTGTGTTTTGCACGGCAAAACCTCCTCTCATAAGCAGAAATCTGACCGGTCACACTATTGGCACCACTAGCAAGCGTTAGAATCTGACGACGAGTCTTTTCCGGAAGATGAGCAAGGTTGTAAATCGTCTTCAACCGAGCCTCAACATCCCTCATATAAGCCTTCGCCTCAGAAGCCGTAATCTGACGCATCATCTACCTCCAAATCATTACAAAAGTTCGATTAGTTCCTTGAAACATGCGTTTTATAAAACCCATTGGTTCTCCCCCATCAAAAAAGCATCGCACCACTCAGAATTGACGCGATACGTGCGCCCAGTCTTCACCGAACGCAATTCCTTACGCTGCAAAACTCGATACACCGTCTCCGGATGCATACCCATATACTCAGCAGCTTCCTTCGCGGTAAACCATTTTCTGATACCATCCATAACGACCTTTCTGGAAAGAAGAGGTTGAATCACGGGTAAGGCCCCTGCACTTCTCAGTTCATGCAGGGGCCTTCACCCATGAAAACTTCCGAAAAATAAACGGGGATGCAGATGCAGCAGAGCGCAGCAGCGGCAAGTGCTGAAACCGCCAAATCCTGGGATACTGCCCTTGAAGCGGTCAGTGTCCAACCCGCCCTTAACAACCCCTAGTGGCCTGCCGGGGAGTCGAACCCCGGAGTCTTTTACAAGCACAAATTTCTTTAGCCCCTGTAGTAGGTACAAGAAAAATGTGAATAGTTACTACTCTGCGCTAGTACGCCCCTTCAGGCCACCTGAAGAGGCCAGATAAAATGTGAAAGCATGAACGCGTTCGAAATAATTTCCACGCTCATCGCCTCCATCTCTGCAGGCATCGCACTCTGGCAAGCAATAGACGCATCAAAATCACGCAAATCAGCAAAGACTGCACAAGCCGAAGCCGCAGAAAGCTCCGACCGAGCCGCCCGCAGCGCCGAACAAGCCGCAGCAGAACAACGAAAAATCGCCGAAGCACAAGCAACAATCTCCGCATACACGCAGAAACTCGCCGCAGCAAACCGACGAAACGTCACCCTCCACCACGAGAGCAAAAAGAACTACGCCATCGCCAACGAAACCGGCGAAACCATCACCAACGTCAGCATCAACCCAACCAGAGACGACCAAGCAGCCACCATGAACGCTGAAACCGCCGCCACCCTCCAACACGGAGACGTCATCGAAGTACTCCTTGGCTTCCAGGGAAAATACATCCTACGCTGGACAGACAGCGACGGTAAACAGCAACAAAAAGCAGTAATCGCTAGTGCCGATTGATGTGGTTGACATAGATAGCGCACCCCGCAGAAATCAAGGCACACGCCGAAATAATAATCGGAGCAACCATACCGAAACACCTCCCCTCCACAATCAACTATCCGCCTCACGGTGTGTGAGGCCAGTGCCGCGCCCAGGACTTGCACCCGGGGAGTAGCTCATCCACGGCCTAGTGTTTTACGTCCTTGGTGGTTCCCTCCCGCTTACGGCGGGGTTCCTGCCTGTCGGCTTGGCCAATGCTTCACGGACACGTCACGTGGTTCTTGGCCCGGTATCTTCTATCAGGACAATCCACTTTTCAGTTCTCTATACAACGTTTTCCGCCCAGGCCTAACCCCTTGGGGGTTAAGTCACTTTGACGAAAATTTGGGACATGCTGGTCCCCGTGCCCGCGGGGAGGCTTGCACTCCCCCGCCTGCTAGACGGGCTAAAATAAACTCATGGCAATAACCGCACTCATAAGCGCAATAACCGGACTTGCCGCACTACTACTAGGAATCAAACAATTTCAACACGCCCGCCAATACGACGGCGCACACCAAATAGCAATGGGCTTCAGCAACTACGGAACCCCCACCGTCATCTCAGGAATGAAAGAGCCCATTGACGAAATCGAAATACAACTCCACTACCAGGGCTTCCAACCCCTCTACGGAGTCAAGATGTCCCTCCTCTGGGACAATGGCGAACACTGGGACCTCTACCCCGAGACTCAGCTTCAGCCTGGAGAAAAATTCGGCCCGAAGGTTCTAAAAATACCGTGTAGCGACCTGGATAAAGTACACCTACATGTCGCATGGCAGACTCCACATCCTGCCATTCTGAAAAACAAGATTCGGTATCAAGCACTCCGGATGAACCTGGCTCAAGAGGCTCAACAATGGCGATGGCGTCCATTCGAACACCTCCATCGGCGCCGGCACTCGCCACTCGGAAAGTGGAAGGCAATTCATAATTCCCCAACCGACCAACAGAACTTCCCCGGCTGGCCCCACGGCCCCGCAGCCAAGACCATAGACTGGTAAACATCAACAACACTCCTCCACTAAATCCCGAGCTCGGCGAAGCGATTGGCGGTGCTAAGCGAATCGACCAACGCTTGAACATCATCGCCATCCAGCCGGACCACACCATCCACCGAAACCGACACCGCACCATCAAAAACAGTCACTTTCACGCCAGAAACAAGAGCATAAAAACTAACTGGCGTTAACTTCACATCTCCCACGACAACATTCCTTCCCTAAACCGAATAAACCCGGAATAAACCTGAATAATCCGATACACTCGACACTGTCGAGTAGGTCCGACAAGCCCCGCCCACACGCGGGGCTTTTACATATGCGCTAGGCGTAGTACTCATCCCACACCTGCTGCATCAACGCCCGGTCGGCCTCGGTGTAACCATTAACCTGGCGCACCTGCCCGTTAGGCAAAGTAAGGTCGTACTTTTCCGGCTCGCGCCCCTTCTCCAGCGTGTACAAAGCCTTCATGCGCTTACCGAACATCGGCGCCACCGACTTCATCTTCTTGTTGGAAAGATTCTTCGACTTCAAAAAGTCCGCCGTGTACAAAGGCCGAGTCTCCGGGTCCAACTCCGGAGCCTCACCCAAACCACGAGCGAGTACAATCCTCGCCTTCGCCTCCAAGTGGTCAGGATGAATAAGCCCCTTCGCCGCCTGACACAACTCCATCCGCATCTGAGACTCACGCATAAGCGCGTTTAGCTGGTGCTCAGCCTGTACCAGTTGATTTTCCATAGCCACAAAGGCCTTAATGAGGTTCTTCTTGAAATCAACCACCGCCGGCGTATTGCGGAACAGGGTCATTGCGAACATCGCTTGCTCACGATTCAGGACCGCGATGTTGGTGGACTTGCCGTATCCGCCCTGAGGAAGCGCGGCACCCTTTCGCGTTTCAAACGCGATGGGGCCAAACTCCTCGAAGTCTGCTTGGTTCTTACGAATCGTCTCCAACACGTTCTTGTGCTGAATCCCAACGCCGCCGGCGATAATCTCCGAAGTGGTGGTTAGGGTCCCGTCAGTATTGGCATGAACCAGTTGGTTATCCATTGTGTTAAGCTCCTTATTGAGTAGCCTCTTTTGGCTCGGTGTTCTGGCACCGGGCCTTTTCTTATGCGGTTAGGGCTTCCAAATCATCGGCAACGAGGATTCGGTCTGGCCTAGCGCCGAGGGCTGCGAGTGCTTGAAGCACGTCCGGCTTGGGGGTTCGTGTGCTTAGTGCGCGTCCCCAGGTCGAACGGGACACGTTGGTGCGTTGCGCTAGTTCGACTGTTGAGCCGATTCGGTTTAATTTCTTAACGCGCTCTACCTCGTCCAAACTGATTAAGAACTGAGCCATTTTGTCTCCTCCTTTCGCTCGTCTGATTCAATAATGAATCATTGTCACCATAATGTCAATATTGTGATTCACTATGAGGGCACCCATTTTTCGTTTGTAAAGCTAAACACGGGTTGCGTGCGTCATTTTTGACACATTATGATGTGAGCATGATTGATTACCGAGACTGGTACAAGTCCGCGACAGGACAACGGGTAACCGCAGAAACAATCGGCAAACTCATCGGAGCATCACGCCCGACCGTGACCCGCCGCCTAACCCAAGACGGACTCACCGCTGACGAAATAATCAAGGTCAGCCGAGGACTACACGTAAACCCCATCGACGCACTGGTAGACCTCGGCCATATCACCGAAGCGGAAGCCATGAGCCACTTGGACAACAACGGCAAACTATTGGACACCACAGAGGACGGAGAACTCGCGATTGAACTAGCGCGCCGACTCAATCCCGCTACCCGCGCTAATGAGATAGACGAGTTAGCTTCTCGTCGTTCGGGTGCCCCCGTGTCCGGCCCGTCTGATTCACTGCATGATGACGATGATGGTGTTGTCCGCGAGTTTGATTACGACCCGGATGAATACGCCGCTGATTCGTCACCTAACGAGCAGGAAGAACGGGAGAAACGAGGTGAAGACCCCATTGACTAGCCCAGACCAAGTTGCCATCTACACCACCGAAGATGGCAAAGCACACGTCCGCCTCCAGATAAAAGACAACGACGCTTGGCTCAATACCAGCCAGATGGCCGAACTTTTTGACGTCGGGGCTCCGGCAATAAACCACCACATACGTGAAGTACTCAAACAAGGAGAACTCGACGAAGCTAAATGTAAAAAACTTTTACAACAGCCTGGTAAAGACAGGAAAACTAAACACTACAACCTGGACATGATTCTCGCCGTCGGCTATCGAGTACGAGGCCCCCGCGGTTCACAATTTAGAAAATGGGCTACAGAAGTTCTACGCGGATACCTCACCAAGGGATTCGCTATCGACGCTCAGAAACTCAAACACGATGGCGTCGATACCCACTTCGATGAATTACTCGAGACTATTCGAGAGATCCGAACTTCTGAACGCCAATTTTTTCGTAAAATCTGCGATGTTATATCCGCAACCAGCGCCGATTACCAAGAGAAGAAATCATTTAAGGAAGTCCAGCAATTCTTCGCCGGGATTCAAAACCGACTTCATTTCGCCACTCATGGGCGAACCGCAGCGGAGCTAATCTGGGAACGTGCAGACCGCACCAAACCATACGCTGGGCTCACAACATGGGACGGAGAAGCGCCCCATAAAAGTGACATGAGCGTAGCTAAAAACTTCCTCACCGAAGACGAAGCCAAACGCATGCGCAGACTCACCACCATGTTCCTGGACTACGCAGAAGACCAAGCCGAGATGGGTAAAACCATGCTCTTAAAAGACTGGATGGAAAAGACAGAAGCCTGGCTCGTATTCAATGAACGCGAAGTCCTCAAAGGATACGGAAAGAGAAAGCACAAGCAAGCAGTAAACAAGTCCGAGGAAGAATGGAACGCTTACCAACGTCAACTCGATTCTAAAGTCAACGAAATAGACATGAAAGCTCTAGAAGCCGAGGTCAAGACTCTGAAACGAGGTGAAGACCCCCAATGACTAACATATAGTTAGCGAAATTCGCCGGAACCATATAGAATCACTAAACACAGTGGCGGCATTGAAATACATGTACCGCGCTAATTCCGGCGGCTAGAGCATTTAATGTTCTAGCCGCTGAGTCATTTCAAGGACATTATGCTTATTGCTTACTTGGATGAATTTGGCCACCAAGGCCCCTACATCAGACACGACCACCCTAAATACAACACACACCCTGTATTCGGTTACGCCGGATACATACTCCCTGCCGAAAATGTACGTCAGATGGGTGGCTACTTCGAATATGTAAAGGAGCACCTACTTGACTGGGAAATCAAACGCTCACAGGTTCATCCGAAACGATGGGAGAAGAAGGGCTCAAAACTTCTCACCACAACAAACATCGAAAATTATGGCGAGGAAATCAATCCCGCTATCAACCGCATATTCCGAAAGCTAGGAGAATTAGACGGAAGGATTTTCTTCTACGGTCAACAAAAACCCATCGGAACAGTCAAAGAGACTAATTAGACTTCCCAAACTCTTGAAGAGCATTGTCTCATTCAATCAATAAACCGACTCGGAACCTTCGCCTTTAAAGCAAACCAAAAACTAATGGTAATCATGGATGCCACCGACACAGACAACCGTGAACGCGCCGTCGCCACTTTAGGGAAAACGATATATTCTCGCCAGAATAAGGAAAACAGAAGCATCATTGAGATACCTGTTCAGGCCGATAGCAGACTATACGGAACAATCCAATTGGCAGATTGGATATGCGCGATACTTGGCCGACTAACGGACTATCATTTTGCAGAAACTTCCGCCTTTGGTTGGGCTGTAGACATGGGGCAAAACCTCGCACGACTATGTCAAACGACTAACAATTCAGTTATCTGGTCTAACTCACCCAGCAAAGACTCTCGATGCTTTCCAAACCAGTTAGTGAAAACCACCAAATTTTGGCAGTCCGAAGCTAGAACCGAAGCTAAGAAAAACCGGCAAAAGCAAATAAACAGTCAAATGATGCAAAATATGCTTGCCGCTAGTTCTCCGGAATTTCAGAAGGAACTGGAACAAATCAAAGGCAATTGTTGATGATTGAAGCTCTTATTCAGGCTGCTGAGGCCCGGGGCTACCACATTAGGTGGCATCGTGGTGGGCCGAAAGCAGCATGGATACCCCGCAGAAACACCATCACGCTCCGCCTCGGCATGGATGACGCCACCACCCTATGCTCCCTAGCCCACGAGCTCGGCCACGCGCACTACGGTGACCCGCCCGGTCACCACGGGGCACATGAGCTACGTGCCGACAGGTTCGCAGCCCGACTACTTATCTCCCCGGCTGACTATGCTGTTGCTGAGAAAGTTTACGGTCCTTACCCGGCGGCAATTGCTGCAGAGTTAGGGGTGACCGTCAATATTTTGAAATCATGGCAACGACTGTACACAGCACTATTGGTGAAAAGCAGTTAGCAGCAAAAGGAGGGGCCATGAGTTTCACAAACTATGCCCCTCCTCTTTTACCACTATCCCAGATAGAGCAGAAAAGGCCGCCGGATGCCTTTCTACAAGGATGAACTACGTAGCCCCAGCGGCCTTTCCTAGACCCGCCGCTAGAGTACAGAAGGAAGGCGGCGGGATTTAGGGTAAGAGTGCCCCTAAAGTCAGCCAGCGTAAGAACTCTGACCGACAGCACTAAGCCTAATATTACTAACTAAAAATAGCTACATCTCTCTCTGTGAAATTGACTTCATACCACAGGAAACGTACCCATACGCAGGATATTCAAAGTAAAGTATGGCCCACCACAATCAGAGGAAGTTAGCCTAGTAAAACGTAAAAGGCCGCTAAGAGTGCAAGGGGTACCAGCACTACTTAGCGGCCGCAACATGAGCTACTTTTCTACATTAATACAACCAACGTAGAAAAGATCAGGAGAGCGGAATCGTACTCTCAACCGGCCAGTACGTACATCCCCAGCCGGTGTCGAAAACACTAGCCGACTAAAGCTAACCCCGCAACCATTATTCAGCACGACATCAAATTAAAGAACTAGGCGAACTACTACAACCGACTTACCACCCTCATACCAAGAATTTAATGTAAGCGTCAACACTAAACACTTAGTAGTTCACCGAGGCCATCCATGGGCGCCTACACGCTTCGACCAAACCCTCCCATTTCAGTTCCTGTGCATTCCACCACAAAACCTGACTTTTCCTTTAAAATAAGCTAGCATTCCTTTTTGCGTGCTTAACACCCCCATACGACTCAAGGAGACACAATGCTACGCAAGGCAACCATCGGCCTGACCACCCTGGCCATCGCCACCACCACCGCCATCGCACCAGCAATGGCAGACGACACCGTCACCTCTGAAACTACCTCTGCCGACGCCGTCACCACGACCGAAGCCACCCCTGAACAAAACGACGCAGCTTCCTCCAAGCTCGACAAGGAAGGCATCCACGCCAAGTTCGAGGAGCTCTCCAGCAAGCACAAGGAAAACAAGCAAGACCTCGACGCTAAGCACGAAGAGCACAAGAAGAACTTCGACGCAAAGCTCGACCAGCTCTCCAGCAAGACTGAAGACTTCAACGCTAAGGTCGACAAGTTCGTCAAGAACATTGACTTCAGCAAAATCGAGGACGCACTGAAGGTCGTAGAAAAGATCATCGTAATCGCCGGCAAGCTCGCCTAACACACGTCTTTCAACTCCACCATTGCCTCGGGCACAACACTAGTGCTCAAGGCAATTTTTTATTCCCCCATCCACCTCAAACTTGTGCAGACTGACACAAAAGAATGCAGTTTCCCCGCACAGGCACTACCCTTCTTACTGGGTAAACCTACCCTGAAAGCACCCCCCCCGATAAGGAGACACAATGCTACGTAAAGCAACCATCGGCCTGACCACCCTGGCCATCGCCACCACCACCGCCATCGCACCAGCAATGGCAGACGACGCAGCCCCCACCAAAGAAACCACTGCAACAACAACTACCACCACAGAAGGCAACTCCTCTCAGCCAGAGAACGCCAAGCACCAAAAGAAGGAAAAGACCCCCGAAGAAAAGCTGCAACAAGCAGAAATCGCTGCCAAGCGACTCGATAACGCTAAGAAAGGCATTGAAGTAACCAAAACCATTGTTGAGATTGGCCTCAAAGTCGGCGAATTTCTATTCCCAGTAGCCGCATAGCCCTATCTCTCCACCGGGCCCCGGCAATCCACAGTATTTGGATTGCCGGGGCTTTTATACAACACAAAGATCTCTATCATGTCCTCAATCAAGTCTTACAAGACCGCAAAAGGAAAGTCCTGGCGCGTCCAGTACCGCGACCCAAACGGCACATCCCACACAAAACGAGGATTCCGCACCAAAAACGAAGCGCAAGCATGGGCCGACAAAAACGCAGTCAATATACGCGAAAACGACTGGATAAACCCCAACGCCGGCAAAATCACCATCGAACAAATGGCCGTCCCATGGCTCACGAACATCACCCACCTCAAACCCAAAACTAAATACGACATGCTCGCTATATGGCGAAACCACGTGAAACCACAATGGGGGAACCGCAAATATCAAGCATCAAACCATCAGAAGTACAAGCCTGGGTCTCATCACTGGACAAATCAGCCTCACTCGTACGACAAGCACACGCCGTACTAGCCCAAATCCTCGACTTAGCGGTAATGGACAAAGCCATACGCAACAACCCAGCCCGAGGAATTAAACTACCCCGCAAAACCGCCGCCAAAAAGATATACCTCACCGCAGAACAACTCGGACTACTCGTTAACGAATGCACTAAGTACAAAGAACTCGTATGGCTACTAGGCACCGTGGGTCTTCGCTGGGGCGAAGCAGCAGCCCTCAGAGTCCGCGACATAGACGTCACGCGAAACCGAATCAGCGTTGAACGAAACGCCGTCACAGTAGGCACCGAAGTGGTTATTGGCACGCCTAAGACGCATGAGGTACGCGAAGTGGCTGTGCCAGCATCGGTGATGCGGATGCTTATACCGGTAATGGAAGGGAAAAGCCCGGATGAGTTGTTATGGCCGCGTCGTGATGGTTCGCCGATGAAGCCGCCTACGCATGGCAAGTGGTACTACAACGCGTTGGATAGGTGTATGGATAAGTACCCGGATTTTCCGCGTGTGACTCCGCATGGTCTTAGGCATGTGGCCGCCGGGTTGATGGTGTCGGCTGGGGCGAATGTGAAAGTTATCCAGCGTGAGCTCGGCCATTCTTCAGCGGCGATGACGCTTGATATTTACGCTGAATTGTTTGATGAGGATTTGGAGGCGGTGGGCAGCGCTGTGGATGAAAAGATTTCAGGTGTCGTCAGATTGTCGTCACGTAGGGCTTAAAAAGGGTGTTTATGCAGGTTAAATAGGGTTTAGGTCACTGGTTCGAGCCCAGTTGGAGGAGCGAAAATCCCGCTTAGCTTTGCTAAGCGGGAACTTTTGTATTCAGCCCTATTACCTCTGGGCTAGAACGGCTTGTGGCCTAGTCGTTGATGTACAGATACTGCTTATTTACGAACTCGTCTAGGGCAAAGACAGAAAGTTCACGGCCATAGCCGGAATTCTTGATGCCGCCGAAAGGCAGCACCGGAGAGAAGTACTGTCCCAGGTTGACGTGAATCATTCCGGTATCGATCTGGTCAGCCACGTTGGTGGCACGCTCGGTGTCCTCAGAGAAGACGGCGCCGCCCAGACCGTAGTTGGAGTTATTGGCTAGCTCCACTGCTTCCTTTTCGGAAGAGACCTTATAGATTTCGGCCACAGGGCCGAAGAACTCCTCATAGTAGGAGTCGGAGCCTACGGGGACGTCGGTAAGCACGGTTGGCGTGTAATAGGCCGCGGTTTCATGCAGCTCGCCACCGGTACGGATGGTGGCGCCATTGTCCACGGCGCGCTGGACCTGCTTGTCTAGGTTCTCTGCGGCGCTGCGCGAGGACATTGGGTAGTACTGGTTATCCGCTGGGCTGGAAGGATCACCTTGTGCCATTCCCTCGGCGATGCGCACCATTTCATCAACAAACTCGTCGTAGATATCCTCCATGACGATGATGCGCTTATTGGAGGTGCAGGCCTGGCCGACGTTCTCGATGCGCTTGACCCAGGCTTCCTCAGCCGCCTTAGTGATATCGGCGGCATCGAGAATAATATACGGATCAGTGCCGCCGAGCTCCAGCACAGCCTTCTTAAGGTTGCGGCCGGCGATTTCCGCAATGGCGGCGCCGGCGCGCTCAGAACCAGTGAGAGAAACACCCTGGACGCGCGGATCAGCAATAACGTCCGCAATCTGGTCATGGTCGGCATAAATATTGATGTACACTCCCTCGGGCAGGCCAGCCTCGCGGAAGATCTCCTCGATAGCAGCGGCGGACTTCGGGGTAATTTCGGCATGCTTTAGCAAAATGCAATTGCCGTTCATCAGGTTCGGTCCGGCAAAGCGGGCGACCTGGTAGATGGGATAGTTCCACGGCATGATGCCCAGGAGGGAGCCAACGGGAAGGCGGCGAACCACGGCCTTTCCGCCGGGTACATCGACTGGCTTGTCTTTATTGTGCTCTGCCGCATTATCCGCATAGAACTGCAGGATATCGCCGGAGAAGTTGATCTCCCACTCCCCTTCCGGGGTGGCCTTGCCCATTTCTTGGGCCTCAATCTTGGCTAGTTCGCCCTTACGCTCCTTAAAGAGCTCGGCAGCACGGGAGACAATCTTGGCGCGCTCGTCAATTGGGGTCTTACGCCAGGTTTGAAAGGCCTCGTGAGACTTGGCTAGTGCATCCTGAATCTGCTCGTCGGTAAAGGTATCGAAGGTTTCTACCACTTCATTTGTGGCGGGGTTGGTAACTGCGTAGCCCTTAGACATCGGGACTTCCTTCCTATGGGGTGTTGATATTGATGTACATCGCGCAGGCATTGTGCCTGTCACAACAGTACGCGACTTTTGTTATCCATGTCACCGATTTAAGCGCCGACGGCCATCGAGCCGTCCTTCATTTTCACGCCCTCATCCTGCTTCATGTAGGTGGCATCACGGGTAAGCATCTGGCGGACCATGTCCTCATTCTTCTGGATTTCCGCCTCGAGGGCTTCTTTGTCTTGGCGCAGCAGGTCAAAACGTTCTTGTACTAGTGGGGCTTCCATCTCCAAGATGGGCTGCATCACGGACTGCGCCACGCCACAGGCATCAGCCACCTCATCGCCGTGGATGATGCGCACGTGCGCAGCGGTCCAATCTGCAAGCGTGTTTTCTGGGAAGCCGGTGAGTTCCTTAGCATTAACAACGAAGCCGGACATCAGGGCATCGACAAGCTGGCGGGCAGCCTCATTAATTTCGCCGTCGACCGCATGGATGGCGTCCATGGTCTCCTGCGAGGCCTCTACACCATCTTCACCGTGGAAGAGATCAGAACGGATACCCAACATGCGGCCGACTATCTTCCACAGATAGAACACGTCCTTTTCTTCTTCTGCGGTGAGTTGCCAGCCCATACGACGCAGCCCGGCATATGGGATATACGTGAAGTCGAACCAGGTGCGCAGCATGTCGAATTCACTAATCGGCGCACCATAGTCGGAATAGTCCAAGCCCTTGCGGTTATGTACGCGGCGCACATGAGCGTGAATCGCGCGCACCATACCTGTATGAATAAAGCCTTCCCCTCCTGGCTGCAAAGCATCCGGCAGGTAAAGCGAATAGGTCCAATTTGTGGTGTAGGCAAGGCGCTTGACTGCACCGTCAGTAAGCTCGCCGGTGTTAACCAAAAGGTCAGCGATGGCCGGGGTAGCATACGTATGCACCAAGGAACCAGGGCCCAACGCCAGACCATGGCTCAACGGCGGGATGGACAGGTAGGTGCGGCGACCGCGCTCAAGCTTTTCCGCGTCTAGACCCGCAAGTGCCTTGGTCATATCCTCAATCAATGCCGCTACCTCCGGCAGGGTATTGTCATCGGCGGTGCCGCGAGCTAAGGCCTCGCGCAGGTTGGGCATGATTTCCTTGACCGTATGACCGCTGGTGAATAGGGCGTCTGCCACGGGATCCATAGCCCAGAAGGCCTCTTGGTAGCGGTCTGCGCGCTGCGTGCCATACTTGGCCACAAATTCTTCGCGGCTACCGCGGCCGGCCGGCCATTCATTTACGGTGCTCAACGGTGCTGGTGCATTCATTGTGGTTTCTCCTTATAGTCTGGTGAGAGTTGGTGAAGTCGGTTTAGCTGCGGGCTTCTTTCGAGTCATCGTGCAAGGTGTAATCGGACTTGGTATCTGGTTCGTTCTTAGCGATGTAGTCTTTGATCACCTCCGTCACCGCAGTCCAAGGGGGCTTGCCGTTATTGGCTCGCTTTATCCTGGCCCTTTTCGCACCTGGCAGCTTGTCCCGAATTCGGGCCGCACGAGCTTCCGCTTTAGCGGCCGCCTTGAAGAGGATGGCCCAAGGCCTAAAGTTGATCTTTTCCCAGCGTGTGCCCTGCACCATAAACTTGGTGTCTTTCTCGCCGCAGATGGTAGATAGTGCGCCAAGGGCAACGTGCGGTACGAGGGGGTTGAGGCTTTCCAGGATGGACATCAGCGCGGTAGCCACACGCTCGTGGTAAGCAGAGGAATATCCGCCATTGCCATAGATATAATCAGTCATCTTGCGCATTTCATCGCCAGTTTTAGGAATAAGGCGCTCCTCCGCTCCCATCATGTAGAGGATGTATCCCCAATACTGAGCCACGTCATCCCACTCCTGGCCGCTATGCGGACGGCCAAAGAACTCGTCGATTGCAAGCGGCATCATGCCAAACCAGCCTTCTCCAGAGACGAGGAAACTGGAGCCGATTGGACGCCCGAACTCGTTATAGTGCTCCGGACCCCACATCTTTTCCAATCCGCGGTTTGCCTGGGCGTGGAGCAAACGCACGCGCACCGCCGCCTTGCGCCCCTCACCAAAGCGCTCGAAAACGTTCTTCTTTCCTAGATCCACAAAGAACTGTGCAGTCTCAATAGACCGTTGCATGGCTTGAAACTCAAACATTCCGGTCTCGCCTGTGGCCGCTGAGGTGCGATCCTCCAACGTAGTTGCCCAATAAGCAAAGGCGATAGCAAGAATCTCTGAGGTGCGGGTGACGTTGTAATAGGCTACGCGCCCGCGTTCGGCGGCCTCGAGATCTAGCCAATTTGGGATCCGATCTATTTCCTGGAAAAACTCCACCAACTCAGGGGCAGGTTCACGCACAGTATCGATGCCCTGATTTAGCGCCTGCTCGAATTTCTTCCGCGATTCCTTCGCACCATCGCGACGGAAGGCTTGGGCAAGCTTCTCACCCACCTCGTCGGTTTGCCACATGTGGTCATCTAAAAGGCGGGTTTGCGCTGTACCGTAGCCCTCCCAAGAATCTTCCACTGAGTGCCAAGAATCAAAAATATTATGGCGCAGCACGGACCAGCTCGGGGTGGGGGTGCGCCGCTTAGGTGCCGGGCGCAGCGGCATTCCATCGCGATAGAAGTAGCGGAAATCTTCATAAGGATTATCGGACATCGGCAAAATCTCTGGCTGCGTGGTTTCGCTCGCCAAGGGCTTGGTGGGAGTTGACATTGCAGTGACTCTCTTTCTTAGTTCAAGTGTCATGCCACACACTGTTGAACAATGTGTGCTCTAAATCACTGTTGGTGCGTAATGGTTATCGTATAGAGGGCCGGATCGCACCGCAACGGGACCCGCAGTGGTTTGCCCATTTTGCTTTGCCTTAAACTTTCAAAAGTAGGTAAAAGGTCTCGGACTACACTCCCCCACCACGAGAAATAAGACGAGTGGATGCGCCAAAAGATTTTTAAATTGGAAGTGTTCACCCACCCATGTGGGTGTATCAAACACGGTCAATTGGCGCGAGATTGCCACATGAGTGACATGGAGCTCATGTAGTAGATACTATGTCCTCAATCACTTTAAAAGGCTGAATGGCGTGAAGCGCCACCGCGAGACACCAACGAACTGCAGGACGTGTAAAGGCTTCACATTCTTCCCTCGCTCCGCCCACGCCATTGAGCAGAAAGGGGCCACGATGGACGAAACTTCCTTAAAACACTCTCCGGCACGAGGCACAGCAAAACGGAGCGAAGGTTCGCGGCTGCGGGCCACAGTACAGCAGGTCACCCCAGTCGCTGATGACCTTATGGTGCTGGAATTCTGCTTAAAGGATGGCGAGGAACTCCCCGACTACTCCCCCGGCTGCCACGTAGACGTCACACTCACCGGACCAGAAGAAACGGAATTAGTGCGCCAGTACTCTGTTTTTGAAATGCCACCCAAGGAGATCTCCAGTTGTGACGCCGGTGCACATTTAACTTACGGCATCGCCGTTAAACGCGAAGAGAATTCACGGGGTGGATCCCTTGCCATGATGCAACTTCGCGCGGGCGATGAGTTACTCATCTCCCCAGCGCACAATAACTTCGAACTCGTTGACACCGCCAGCTACTATGTACTCGTCGGCGCCGGTGTGGGTATTGCGCCTATGCTATCCATGGCCCAATCGCTACAGCGCCAAGGCAAACCCTTCATGGTTCTCTACTTCGCCTCTAGCATTACCCGCGCCGTACTCCTGCCCCAATTGCGCAGCATATGCGGCGATAGTCTCATTGAAGTTTTTGGCTCACCCCGTGCACGGCAAGAAGAAATCTACCGACACCTATTATCCCAAGCCCCGCAGGAAACAGTGTTTTATGTATGCGGTCCGCAAGGGTTCATGTCCGGCGCGAAGGAGGTAGTGCTGGACTATCTGCCCCACCAGAATTTCCACTGGGAAAACTTCCACCCTGATATAGAAGCGCTTAGCGGAGAGAAAAATGCCGGTGCAGGCGATTGCGCTTTCGACGTGGAATTTTGTGGGGAAACCGTACACGTTCCAGCCAATGTCACTGTACTCGAGGCACTCGAGGAAGCTGACTTGCCGGTGATGTCACGTTGTTTAGAAGGCACCTGCAGCACCTGCGTTATGAAGGTGCTAGAAGGCGAGCCAGAACATCGAGATTCCGTCTTTAATGAGCAAATGCATGCAGACGGCGCCTTTGCGCCCTGCGTTTCACGGTCACTGGATAGACGCCTGGTGCTCGAGCGCTGGCGCCGCTAAGGCACTACGTTTTAGAGCGAACGCACCATCACGACCCCAATGATGACTAAGGCCAGTCCCACTACACGGTGAATAGGGGGCAGTCCCCGGCGCGCATGCCCCCAGCCGAGCGACTCTACTACCTGACCGCACACAATTGATCCCACCAGCGATCCAATCACGGTTGTTCCCGTGCCCAAGATGGGAGAAAGCGTAGCCCCGCCAACCACGAAGAGAGCCCCTAGCACTCCACCGAACCACATCCACCATGGACCAGGGGCGGGACGGGTGAAAAGAGCACGCCGCGGACCAAGGGGGACAATAGACAGCACTGCAAGCAAAAGCACGCCGACCGCTAGAGAAATCTCGCCGGCGGGAAGGGGGCTGCCCAATGCACGGCCGAGGAAGCCGTTGACAGCAGTTTGGGTTGCTGAGCCCATTCCAATAAGAACCCCAAAAAGCCGCCACAACCACAGCTTCACACCACTGGCTGTGGCGTGCGTAGTAGCGGCACCGCGCCCGATTTCCAATACCAACGCGATTCCCACCAACACCACGGCCACCCCGAGGATGCGCAGCGGGCCGACTCCAACGTGTGGGGAATTAAATATGCCGGTGGTATCGCAAAGCAGGCCCATTGTTACCTGCCCCAAGATAGGCAAGATAACGGTCTCCACGCTGCCGATGCGAGGGAAAAGCAGAATATTTCCCACGATGAAGGAAACTCCCATAAACCCGCCGAGCCACACCCACCAAGGCTGTTGCGCAGCGGTGGCTAAATCCGGAATTAGGTGGCCGGTGAGCGCAAGAGCAATAAGCGCAGAAACGAACAAGCCAATAATAAAGGAAAAGAATCCCGCCACAATTGGGGAGCCAACGCTTTCACGAAACCGCGTATTAATGGCCGTCTGTACCGGCACTATGGCGCCGACCAGCAGGGCGGCAATGACCAACATAGGGCGTCCTTTCTTATAAGCAGCTGGGGGCATCGCCAAGCATGGTTTCTGCCACATTGCACAATGCAGAAACACTGAAAGTGCAGGCCCAGGGTTGTGGGACCTGCACTCTCGGAGTGGCGGCAGCACTGCCATGAGATGGTGCGGGCTAGCTACCAGAAGATTTATTAATCCGCGGGAATGGAGTCAGTGTTCTCCAGTAGCTTGGCCACATAACCGGTATTGAACTCACCGCTGCGGAACTTTTCGCTATCGAGCAACATCGCCTGGAACGGCGCAGTCGTCACCACGCCCTCCACCTCTAACTCATCGATAGCGCGCAGCATTCGAGCGATGGCTTCATCGCGATCTTCTGCCCACACGATAAGTTTGCCGACCATAGAATCATAGAAAGGTGGGATGGTGTAGCCGGTTTCGATGTGGGTATCCATGCGTACACCAAAGCCGCCTGGAACGCGATAGTGTTCGATCTTGCCGGGGCGAGGAGCGAAGTTTTGGTTCGGGTCCTCAGCATTGATGCGGCATTCAATAGCGTGGCCGCGTATCTCAATATCATCCTGCCTGATGGACAACTTCTGTCCGGAGGCAATGCGTAGCTGCTCCTTGATAAGGTCCACACCGGTAATCATTTCCGTAACCGGGTGCTCGACTTGGATACGGGTATTCATCTCGATGAAGTAGTACTTGTTTTCCGTGTTGTCGAACACGAACTCGATGGTACCGGCGTTTTTGTATTTAACTTCCTTGCACAGGTTGATGGCAGCTTCCTGCATCCCCGCTCGGAGTTCCTCGGTCAGGACCGGGGACGGGCCTTCCTCAATAAGCTTCTGGTTACGGCGCTGGGAGGTACAGTCACGCTCTCCCAAGGCCACGACGTTCTCTCCATCCGAAAGCACCTGGATCTCAATGTGCCTAATATCGGTGAGATAGCGCTCGATGTACACCGAGGGATCGTTGAACGCGGATTCGGCCTCGTTCATGATCTCATTGAGATCTTTTTCCAGCGTGTCCTCGGATTCAACCACACGCATGCCACGACCACCGCCGCCGGCTGCCGCCTTAATAAGCAGCGGGAAGCCCGTATTTCGGGCAACTTCCATTGCCTCATCAATTTCGGTGACTACGCCATCGGAGCCGGGCACAGTAGGCACGCCGGCGGCTTGCGCGATGCGCTTTGCCTCGATCTTATCTCCCATCAAACCGATGTGTTCGGCAGAGGGGCCGACAAAGCCGATGTTTTCTTCTTCTACCATTCGTACAAAGTCAGGCTTTTCAGATAGGAATCCGTAGCCGGGGTGAATGGCGTCGGCCTTAAAAGCCATTGCTGCAGAAAGGATGAGCTCGGGGCTGTTATAGCTTTTCGCGGCGTTGGCTGGGCCGATGCAAACGGCCTTATCAGCTAGTTTAACGGGCAAGGAATCCTTATCACCCTCAGAGTAGACGAGGATGGATTTTATCCCCAGCTCCTTGCAGGCGCGGATAACACGCAATGCGATCTCACCGCGGTTGGCAATCAGAACGCTATTTAAGAGATCTGACATGTTTTCCTCCAGATCGTTGTGCGGGAACGGGGCTTACTTTGGTTCGATGATCATAAGTGGCTGGCCGTGCTCAACGGCATCCTCGTTATCCACGAGGATTTCCTTGACCGTTCCGGCGAACTTGGCCTCAATATTGTTCATCAGCTTCATAACCTCGACGATGCACAGCACCTGTCCTACCTCGACCTCATCGCCAACCTTGACGAATGGGTCTGCGCCCGGCTTCGGGGAAGCATAGTAGGTACCAACCATAGGCGCGGTGACAGTCTCGCCCTCTGCTGCCGGAGCTCCGGAAGCCTTTGGCTCCTCCTGAGCAGCGGGTTCTTGTGCAGCGGGAGCTGGTGCAGGCTCCGCTTGGGCCGGCGCCTGCTGTACGGGAGCTTGCTCTGCTGGGGATGCGGATGGAGCAGCTGCAGGCGCGGCAGCTGGTGCCGGAGCCGGGGCTGGGCGATCGAGGCCGCCAGGCGTGCGGGACATGGCGAGTTCGATGTCGCCATACTTGATCTGCAGCTCCTGGATATCATCGGAAAGGTTGGCCCACTTCAGGAGGGCCTTCAGATCCTGCAGGTTGGGGGTATCAGTCATGATTACTTTTCTCCTTTAGTGAGGTTAATTTCCAGGTCAGAGGTCTTGAGATGGAAGTCGGTGGTATCGGAAGAGTTGTAGATTTGCTGGACGAGGGAGGTCAAGACGCCTCCTTTGACGCCTTCGCCCTCGCCGGCGCGGCCCTCAGCTACGAAGCGCTTCATTTCATCGACTTGGCTGCCGGCGAACATAACGCGCAAAAGCAGGGTGTCGATGTCCTCGTCCGGATGCGCCTCTTTCAGGCCCGGCAGTACTGGCTTGAGTTCTGGGATTTCCTCGGTGATTTCGGAGGAACCGTTGGCCAGGATCTTTTCCAATACCTCTGGGTCCAGCGGGGCCAGAGGTTCACCGTAGTAGCCCAGGGCATACTTCTTAATCTCATTTGGGACCACGGAGTAGCGCTCACCAGTCATCACATTCATGACGGCCTGTGTACCCACGAACTGGGCAAATGGCGTAATCATGATGGGGTATGCCAGCTCTTCTCGCACGCGAGCCACCTCATAGAGAAGCTCCTCAAATCGGTCTCCTAGGCCCGCAGTTTCCAGCTGAGATTCGAAGTTCGTCAGCATGCCGCCTGGCAGCTGGTGCATGTAGTGGAGGCCGTCGAAAGCACGCGGCACCCCCACCGGCTTATCCTCAGTATCGGCGATTTCTTGGATCCGGTCGCTGGCAGAGGCGATGCGATCATCATCAACGTTGACGGTATAGCCGAGCGCCCGCAGATCTCGTACCAAGGCCTGGGTCGCAGGCTGACCGGGGCCGTTGGCAAGCGGAGCGATGGAGGTGTGAATGGAATCCACGCCCAACTCCGCGCCAAAGAGATAGGTCAATGGGGACAAGCCGGTCAGGGAGTGGGTGTGTACCTCCAGCGGGATATCTTCTCCAATGGAGCTGCGGATAGCCGGGATAAGGGTTCTCATGCGGTCCGGAGTGAGCAATCCGCCGGCGTCCTTCAGCATGATGCGGTCGACGTCGGTGCGTTCAAGCAGCTCCTCCGCCTTTTGCTTGTAGAGCTCATCGGTGTGCACTGGGCTAAGGCAGTAGGACAGCGCACCAAAGGTCTCAGCGCCAAGTTCCTTGGCAAGCTTGAGGCCCTTGTCAATGTTGTCGATGTCATTGAGCCCATCAAAAGAACCAATGACACGGAAGCCGTTGGCATAAAGGCGTTCAGTCCAGTTAAGGATGGCATCATCCGGCAGGAAGTCAAAGGATGCTAGATTCTTGGAGCGAATCAGCGCGCGGAACTTAGTACCGGGGGCAGCATGCTCGTGGACGAGGCGCACACGTTCCCACGGATCCTCTTTGAGATACCGCACGGCCACGTCGAACTGAATGGGGGCAACTAGGTCAACGTGCTCGAACCCGGCATTGGTGATGTCATCCAGCAGAGAAAGGATGTGTTCCGTGGTCATGCGGGTGGCCCAGATACTCTGGTGCGCATCGCGCAGGGTGGTATCGATGATCTTAATTTCACGCTCGCTACTGGCTGGGCGTCCGCCCGCGGCCATGACTTCGGCGAGGCTTTCTGTGCTCAATTCCTCGGGACTAAGAGCAGTCATAAATCCCTCCTTAGGGTGTGGCTCCGACAAGACTCGGGTGGCTTAGGACTCATACCTTTCCGTCCGTGTCATGTGTCACACGCTACACCAGTGTCCACCACTGTGAACCTAAAACTTTTACCTAAGGAGGGCTTTCCCGCCGTTATCCAAGCTCAGAAACGCTAGACATTTACCCAACTACCCCCAAGTGGGGTCACAATGCGCACCCAAGTTCACAATGCGAACCATAAATCTAACCACAGGTTGTCCCCGAAAGGGGTTCATCACGTGCAGTTTCTCACGCGGTAAACAACATCAATAGCGTCAGACGATCTCAATACTTTGGATCCTCGCCGCCCATTTGTGTGATCTAGGTAATATTTTTCCCAACCGTCCCGGTCCCACTACAAGGAGAACTCATGACATCCACCACCAAACCGACATCGCCACCAGATACCGAATCCGGCAAAAACGCAGCTTCTACCACCGACATCAAATCCCTAGGAGCCAGCCTTACCGGGCAAATCCTAGAGTGGTATGAGTGGAGCTCCTATGCAGTCTTTGCCCCATTCATTGCCACCGCAATGTTCAATAAGGGCGACTCCACCTCCGCCCTTTTAGCTACCTTCGGCGTTTTTGCCGTTGGTTTCCTGGTGCGTCCACTCGGAGGAATCGTCTTCGGCCGCGTAGCAGATAAGCGCGGCCGAAAATCCGTACTTATGATGACCATCATCATGATGGCCATCGCCTCCGCGATCATCGGAGTCATGCCCACCTATGAGCAGATCGGCATTTGGTCCTCTGTGGGTCTTTTAGTGATCCGTATCCTGCAGGGCTTCGCCCACGGCGGTGAATCAGCTGCCGCCAATAGCTATATCCCAGAAATCGCCCCCAACGCCCACCGCGGTAAATGGGGCTCTATGGTCTACGTTTCCATTTTCGGTGGCTCCGTCATCGCCTACGTGCTCGGCGGCCTAATCTCCCTCGTACTCAATGATGACCAACTTGCCTCATGGGGTTGGCGCATCCCCTTCTTCCTCTGCGCGCTCTCTGCCTGTGTAGCGCTATACCTACGCCGCCACATGAAAGAGTCTGATCACTTCAAGGAAATTGACAGTTCCGAGCCCAGCGTAGACACCCCAGCGCGCAAGGAGCGCGCAGCAATCCCTCAATCTGCCTCCGCTTCTCGTCCGGCTTGGATCAATATCCTGCTCGTTATCGGCATGGTCTCCGGCGTTACTTCCGCGCACTACACGTGGACCTCCTACGTTTCTACCTATGCCATTAGCCAAGAAGGAATGACCACACAAGGCGCGTACTGGGTCACGGTGGTTGCTCAAGTTGCTGGCCTTATCGCTCTACCGCTGTGGGGCAGTCTCTCGGACAAGATTGGGCGCAAACCCGTCATCTATATCTGCGCGGTAGGTATGGCCGTTTTGCAAATCCCACTCATGGCGTTGATCGATTCCCGTCCGTGGACCCTGCTCGTCGCTTCTACTGTAGGCGTGATTATCGTCGCCGCCGGTGGTGCGCTGCTATCTTCCATCATGTCCGAGGTCTTCCCTACCGCCCAGCGCACGCATAGTATCGGTCTTGCATACTCCCTCTCTGTAGCTGTCTTTGGCGGAACCGCGCCCTATATCTACCAGTGGTTTGTCGCGCACGATCTGGCGTGGGCCTCTGGCTTTTATGTCATCGCCCTATGCGTCCTCACCATCATTAGCATGTACATTCTCCCTGAAACCAAGGGTGTAGACCTACGCGATGTCTAACTAGTACCTCTCTCATTCCCACCTAGGGCTGGGCCGAAGCATGAATCATTTCGGCCCAGCCTTTAGCTAATTCAGCACCAAAGAACCCCACTCATTAGAAATGAAAAAGAAAGCCCGCCTTCCGGGTGCTAGAAGGCGGGCTTTCGGGAACAGTTCAGGACTAAGACAGGTCCAGCGTGAATGGGGCATCAGTAACCTCGCGGATGGAGTCCTCAGTCTCCCCCTCAGCCATCTGAACTAAGGTCAGACCTTCTAACTCATCAACCTCGAAGACGGCGCGGTCCGTAATAATAAGATCCACGCAACGCGCGCCGGTGAGCGGCAGTTGGCATTCTGAAAGGATTTTGGACTTGCCATGTTTGGACACGTGCTGCATCATCACCACGATGCGTTTGGCGCCATGAACCAAATCCATGGCACCGCCCATACCTTTGACCATCTTGCCCGGAATCATCCAATTGGCAAGGTCTCCGAATTGGGATACTTCCATGGCACCAAGTACCGCTACGTCGATAGCGCGTGATCGAATCATTCCAAAGGATTCCGAAGAAGAAAAGAATGAAGCTCCGGGAGCAGCAGTGATGGTCTCTTTGCCAGCATTGATAAGTTCCGGGTCCACCTTATCTTCGGCCGGGTACGGACCTACGCCCAAGATGCCATTTTCAGAATGAAGCACCACTTCGAGGCCCTCTGGGAGGAATCCAGGAATCAACGTTGGCATGCCAATTCCTAGGTTGACGTAGTCGCCGTTTTTCAATTCCTGTGCGGCCCGAGCCGCCATTTCTTCACGTGACCAGGTCATTTACTTGCTCACCGTCCTAAATTCGATTCCAGTTTCTTGCTTTCCCACTTCTACGACGCGATCGACGTAGATGCCCGGCACGTCAACCTCGGCCGGCGGAATCGCCTCCACCAATTCTTCTGCCTGCACAATGGTGATATCAGCGCAACGAGCGGCATCCGGGTTAAAGTTCTGCGCAGTCTTGGCAAAAGCTAGGTTGCCGTATCGATCTGCGCGAGCGGCATGAACGAAGGCAAAATCTGGGGTCAGTGCCTCCTCCAGCACGTAGAGCTCGCCGTTAAACTCACGAGTTTCCTTCGGCTTAGAAGTCTGTGCTATGGACCCATCCGGGTTATAGCGGGTGGGGATATCCCCTTCCGCAAGCGGGGTTCCCACGCCGGCCTTGGTATAGAAGGCGGGAATGCCAGCACCGCCAGCACGCATACGCTCGGCCAACGTTCCCTGCGGGGTAAATTCCACAGTCAGTTCTCCTTCGAGATACTGGCGGGCGTACTCCTTATTCGTTCCGAGATAGGAACCAATAGAGCGGGAAATGCGATGATCTTTAAGCAAGAGCCCGAGCCCGAAATCGTCGGTACCAAGATTATTGGAAATGATGGTGAGGTCTCCAGAGCCGAGTTCACGCAGAGCATCAATTAGACGCGCCGGAATTCCCACGAGCCCGAATCCGCCCACCGCAATGGAAGCGCCGTCTGGAATATCTGCTACGGCATTTTCTACTGAGTCGATGACTTTATCTAACATGGCTTCAGCCTACGTGTGGTTCATATGTTGCACAAGGGTTCACAATGCGAACACTTTTGGATACAATTACGAGATGTAGGCCACTTCATCAATTTCTAGAATCGGAGACCACACCTTGAACGACACCCCCACGGTGCAGTCACTCGCCCGCGGATTAGCCGTTTTGCACTCTTTTAATGGCGAGCGCCCACGCCAGACTCTGGCCCAGGTTGCCGAGGTTACAGGGCTAGCACGTGCCACTGCACGTCGTTTTTTGCACACCTTGGTAACGGAGGGGTACGCGCGCACGGATGGCTCTGAGTTTTGGCTTACCCCCCGGGTTTTGGAACTGGGCTATTCCTACTTATCGAGTTTGGGTCTTCCCGATATTGCCCAGCCCCATTTGAGGGAGTTATCCACCAAACTCGATGAATCCTGCTCTGTCAGTGTGTTGGATAGGGACACCGTGGTTTATATCGCCCGGGCCGCTGCACACCGCATTATGGCCACCAATATCACCATCGGCACCCGCTTTCCCGCGCACGCGACCTCAATGGGACAGGTACTGTTAGCGGATCTCACTCCAGCGCAGTTGGACGAATTCCTAGAAACGGCGTCGCTGGAGAAAGTCACCCCTCACACGCTCACCGCACCCGCGGATCTTCGGGCGCGCCTAGCGGAGATCCGGAAACGCGGTTGGGTCATCGTAGACCAAGAGCTGGAGAAGGGCCTGCGTTCCATTGCAGTTCCTATTCGCGATGGTTCGGGCCGCACTGCTGCAGCCATCAATGTCTCAACCCAAACATCCGTCTATTCCACTGAGGATCTCACCACGCGCATCCTGCCGGAGCTCATCGCAACCTGCAAGGCAATCTCCCATGACCTTGCCACCACCGAACTTTCTTAAAGGAGAATTATCATGCACACCCGCGACGTAGTCCTTTGCTACCCCAAGCGCACCCCTGTCGGCCGTTATGGTGGAGCGCTAAAGTCCGTCCCCGTCCAAGAATTAGCTAGCCTCGTGGTCAAGACCATTGTGGAAGAGTCCGGTATCGACCCCACCAAAATCGATGACGTCATCTTGGGCCAAGGCTCCCCTAATGGTGCCGCACCCGCTTTGGGCCGCGTGGCTGCCTTAGACGCTGGCCTGCCCACCACCGTGCCTGGTATGCAGCTCGATCGCCGATGCGGATCGGGTCTGCAGGCCATTATTACCGCAGGCGCCCACATTGCTACTGGCGCTGCCGATGTCATCATCGCCGGCGGCGCGGAGTCTATGTCCCGCACCGAATACACCGTTGATGCGGATGTACGCTGGGGAGCAAAGGGAGGAAATATGATCTTTCGCGATCGCCTCCAAGAAGCCCGCGAGGCCGCCGGCGGAAAGCACCACCCGATTGCCGGCGGCATGATTGAGACCGCCGAAATTCTCCGCCGCGAATACTCCATCGAGCGCGTCGCCCAAGACGAGCTCGCTGCACGTTCCCACCGCAATGCCGCCGCTGCACAGGAACAATCGCTTTTCGACGCCGAAATCATCCCCGTCACCGTCCCCCAGCGCAAGGGGGAGCCTATCGTCATAGACAAGGATGAACATGTCCGCCCAGATTCCAGTACAGACAAGCTATCTAAACTGCGCGCGGTCATGCGCAAGGAGGACGAAGAGGCAACGGTTACCGCCGGTAATGCCTCGGGCCAAAACGATGGTGCCGCGGCCGTCCTAGTGACTACCCGTGAAAAAGCCGAGGAGCTGGGTCTTACCCCAATGGTCACGCTCAAGGGATGGGCCCTAGCCGGCGTGGATCCGGAACGCATGGGTATCGGCCCGGTGGAGGCTTCCCGCAAGGTTATGGATCGCCTCGGCATCACCTTCGATGATCTTGACCTCATTGAGCTCAATGAGGCCTTTGCCGCCCAAGCGCTGGCTGTACTCAAAGAATGGGACATTTCGGCAGATGATCCGCGCTTCAACCCGCACGGTTCTGGCATTTCGCTCGGCCATCCCGTGGGTGCTACCGGTGCCCGCATCGTCGTCACCGCCGCGCATCACCTTCACCGCACCGGCGGTAAGCTCGCGCTGGTTACCATGTGCATTGGAGGCGGACAAGGTCTAGCAGCGATCATCGAGGCCGACTAAGCACTGGCCCACGCTCATTAGTGCAAGTGGTTGCTTGCACTACAATCGCGCTTGGTTACTCGCCGTAGCGGCGCCCCACGTGAACGTCTACGCCGCCGAAGAGGCTATAGCAGTTCACAATAATTTCTGGCGCGTCTACCGGGAGGTCATTCGGATGGATGGCGCCGTTCTCTACCTTGAGGTCATGTCCGCCAAAGAGTCCAACGCCGCTGACGTGGACGCGGAAGCCTTCGGGAATATAAACATCGACGCCACCAAAGGCGCCCGCCGCGTTGATGGTGGTAGTACGACTGTGCAGGGCGACGCCCGTGAGATCGATGTCCACGCCACCGAAAAAGCCCAACGCCGTCAGAGAACGAGCTACTGCCCCACCGCTGACAGTGGACCCGCCGAAGATCCCCACCGCAAGGGAGCGGGTCTCCTGCACGCTCGGCTGCACCTGGCGGATAGCCTGCTCCACCTTGGCGATGGCTTTGGATTCTTGCTGGCCCGCATAGGCCTTTGCGATTTTTCGTTCTTGCCCGAACAGGAGAATTTCTGGGTCCTCTACAAGGTCAGCCAGCGGCTCGATGAGCTCAGCGCGAGTCGTTGCATTAACGCAGGCGGCCGAGCGTTTTTCAAAATCATCGAGGTCAATCTGCCCTGCCGAAAGCGCATCTCCTAAAATGTCTGCAGCTTTCATGCGCTCTCGGTGGTTACAGCGGATATCCAGCGGTTTCATACCTTTAATATATCCGCTTTCTCCGGCAGGCGCGCGAGTTATTCCTCGCCTTGGGGCCCCTTAGAGGAACCTGCCTCCGGCAGAAAATCCTCTACGCGCTCGCCTACCCCGGTCAACTCTGCGATAGCCGCAATAGCGCGCTGCGCGCCCTTGCCGTCACCATAAGGATTGACGGCGTTGGCCATGGCGTCGAATGCGGCGGCGTCGGAAAGCAAAAGCTTTGCCTCTGCCACAATGAGCTCGCGATTAGTGCCCACCAGCTTAACCGTGCCGGCGACCACGGCTTCGGGGCGCTCGGTGTTTTGGCGCATTACTAACACCGGCTTGCCCAATGCTGGTGCCTCCTCCTGGACTCCGCCAGAGTCAGTCAGGATGATGGTGGCACGGTTTTGTAGCTGCGTGAACTGGTCATAAGGCAGCGGATCCGTGATGATGATATTTGGCAGGTGCTCGACCTCCGGCAGGACCGCCTGGCGCACCTTGGGGTTGAGGTGCAGCGGCAATGCGAAGTTAATCTCCGGATAGGCTTCTGCCAAGTCCTTAACTGCACCACCGATTTCCCTCATCGCCTCAAGGTTCTCGCGGCGGTGGGTGGTAACTACGACAAGCCGCTTATCGGAGTCTGCGGCTTCCTGCAGGGCAGGGTCTGCGAACTTCGTGTCCCACGATGCTGCTTCCAGCAGAGCGTCAATGACGGTATTACCGGTGACCACAATGTCCTTGGAACGCACATTCTCGCGGCGCAGGTTCTCCATCGAGCCTGCGGTTGGAGCCAGATGCAGCTCGGCTACCTGGCCAATGAGCTTACGGTTAGCTTCTTCTGGGAACGGCGAGTGGATATCCCCGGTACGCAAACCGGCTTCAAGGTGAACGATCTTGACCCCGCGATGGAAACCGGCAAGTGCTGCAGCCATAGCCGTAGAGGTATCGCCCTGGGAGATAATGACGTCCGGCTTTTCTTCTTCAATGACGGAATCCAGACCCGCAATTGCGCGGGACACAATCTCATTGAGTCCCTGTCCCTGTTTCATGAGCCCCAAATCATGCTTCGGCTGGATGCCAAACATGGTGTTGACCTGCTCCAGCATCTCTTTATGCTGACCGGTAGAGACCGGGATGGATTCAAAGCGCTCATCTTTATCCAGCGCCTTAACGACGGGGGCGACCTTAATGGCCTCCGGCCGGGTGCCGTAAACGGTCATTATTTTGGGCTTAGTCACTAATCTTTTCCTTTAGAGTGACGGAGATATTTCTAAATTGAACCATGTGCGGGAGAGCTGTACCCCCGCTCAGGTATTGGAGCGTTCTAGCCGCTGACGCTCACGCCGCCGTCTGGGGCGATGGTCACCCTGGCCGCCATGGCGCGGGCTAGATCGAGACGCTGCCACGAGCCTCCCTCTGCTTGCCAATCCAATGGGTTGCCGGCTGGACGCGCGGTCTGGCGCAGCACCTCGGCACGCTGGTCCCAGCTGAGCTCTGGATGGGATGCGGCAAGCAGCACTGGAGCGGCCTGCGGAACCACCATCGGGGCGTCGGTTCGGTAGCGCGGGGCAAAGTCATAGTCCATGAGCTTGGAGTATTGCTCCACCGCATCCTGGGTGGACCGATAGTCGGTGCCCTCTGCCCGATCCTGGGCCACCAATTCTTCCACCGTCTTGCCGGTGCGCCACTTAATTTCCTTGCGCACTTCCATCGAGGCTTGCCACAGGGCATTGCGCATGCGCTTGTCATTCAAGCGGTCAGCCGCGGCGGCCTGGCCTGTCATGCGCCCACCGATGACATCCAGCGGGTAATGCACGCCCAGTACTACGCGGTGGTTGCCGGCCTCCGCGCCGCGCAGCATGAGCTGTGGGCCTACCTCAGGCAGCATGAAGGACATCAGCGTGGTAATCCACGTTGCCTGATTGGTATGGCCCGAAGGGAAGGCTGGCGAGGTGGGATAGAGATCCTTGGAGCCATCGTCATAGCGCTTAATCGCCTGCGGCGCGCGCTGGTACGGGCGTTGATAGTTGAAGTAGTACTTCTCCGACATCGTGGAATTGGCCAGTCCGCCTGCGCGGGCCGCATAGCCATTTCCTAGGAGGTATTCGGTCTTGGGCAGGCGGTGCTCGGCCAAGGCAGCGCGGAAGGCATCGCCTAGGTTCTTGCCCATCGAGTCAGAAACGGCGTTGAGCACGCTCGTCGAGCTGGCCTTGGCATCGGCCTGCGCGCGGCGGATCAAAGCGGGGTCACCGGCTGCGGCGTTATTGATGGCCACGGCCTTGTCCATATTTTCTTGGCGGATTTCTGGCTGAGCCTTGATGTGATCAAAAAGCTGGACTACCTGCCAGTAGTTGCCAAATTGATAAGAGGAAACATCAGATTCAAAGCCCGCGATATAGTCCGTGCTAAACGGCTCTGGAACCGGGGCACCGGGGTGCTGGACCGGAGGAGCGCCGGTGGTCTGCTGGGTAACAGGCTCGCGGAGCTGTGGCACGGCCACGGGGAGGGCGGCGCTGGCAGCCGGTGCCAGCGTTATGGTCAGTCCGGTGGCCGCGCACAAGGCGAGTGCGCGAACTGCCGGGCGGAGTTTATTCCGATAGTTCAACGTGGAAACCTTTCACTAGTAACGAATTCCCACGCATGATATCTAGCTAAAGTTACAAAAAGGTGAACGTGACGCTAAACCCGCATGCACAAAGCTGGGACGGTGACTACACCTTCCCGGTACTATCTAGCAATCCTCGGACCAAGCTGAAGCTTTCTGCGTAGTAGCAACACCGGTGTTCTGGTTACTCGATTCTGCCGAAATACTCGCGGTAAATAGCGCGGCCAGCGCTACTGCTGAGGCCGCGGCCGAGTCCCTACGCGCGTTTATGTCCACCTCTTTAAACTAGCGCGAATTCCTGTTTATGAAAAGAGCTGTTCTACAGCAAATCGAGCTTTACCCCTTAACGGTGGCTAGCAGCGAGCGACGGGCCTTCGCGGTAGGCTGGTGGAGAACTTTTACTCGTACTGGAATAAGGGGACACGCTAAATAATGATCCAATTCGTCTTCGGCGCCGCAGCAGGATACGTTTTTGGCACCAAAGCAGGCCGCAAGCGCTACCACCAGATCAAGGGCGCCTACGAGAAGGCTATCAACTCCCCCGTGACCAAATCTGCCGTCACTTCTGCGCGCAAGGCAGTAGCCAACCGCTTGGATCCGGAACCGCGTATGCGCGAGGTTCGCGATCTATCGTCCAAGCGCAAGGGCAAAGGCCGGTTGCGTGGTTCCCAGGTGGACAATGCGGACCGTATTTATGAGCCCGATGAGGACTAAGTTAGTTTAAGCCTCTTCCCTCCCCTCGCTGCGCACCTGAATCGGTGACATGGCGAGGGGGTATTTTTAACCTTGGGGAGGGGGCAGATTCTAGTGGTCGTGGAAACACTTCCTATGTTTCGGTTGAGTTTATCAGTGCGGCCATTTTCTCGGCTGGTGTTTGAAAGCCCAGGGTTTTGCGGGGTCGGCGGTTGAGTTGCA
>NZ_JAKRDU010000016.1:0-41380 GCF_022347325.1 Corynebacterium nasorum | reverse complement strand
GTTGGGAAGAAAGGTAATCTACCACCATGCCTAGGTGCTCCGAACAGTTCCAACGTGATGCTGTGGCTGTCTACGAAAACAATGAGGACCTATCCACTTCACGCGGCTTCAATAGAGCTTGGAGTCAATCGTTTCTCACGATATTCTTGGGTTGGATCGGTAAACGAGCCTGCACGAAGACCATGCACGATGAAGCCGGACCTGACAAGATTAGTGATCCGTTCCGATCGGGGTTGTCACTATCGAGGTAATAGTTGGTTCCAAGCCTCCCGAGACATCGGTTTTGCTCGTTCAATGTCGAAGAAAGGGTGCTCACCCGACAGTTCGGTGTGTGGGGGTGTTCGGTCGAATGAAAAATGCGATGTTCTATGGGCGTAAGTGGCGCCATCGTGAAGAATTAGAGAAAGCGATTCATGAATATGTCGGCTCCTACAACGACCGAAGAATCAAGCTTGAGTTCGACAGATTAAGCATCAACTAACGCCGACGCAAGCTGCTACTCTGAATATTCCTAAAAATGTCCGCATCCTCTTCTGCCCGTTAGCGCGCGAGTAGGAATCCTCATTAAAGCAAAAAGAGTTGGGATAGAATCTAAAATTCTATCCCAACTGGAAAACTTGTCTCAGCAGCTTTTGGTGCAAATCACATTTTTCGAAAGGGGCTGCTGATTACGCCGGTGGAATTTAGCCACCTAGGACACTGCCTAGGGCGCTCAAGTCCAGTTCGGAGGACTGGAAATCATTCAGCAGTTCGGAAGAGCCGTTTTCGTTGAAGAAATCCGACGATCCGGTGCCGTTGAGCAGTTCCGAAGAGCCGGTTCCGTTCAGGAGCTCGGAGGAACCGTTATTGTTGAGGAACTCCGAGGAGCCCAGATCTCCGAAGGAGGATCCGCCTACTTCGAGGTTAACTTCTTCTGGGTAGGTCGGAGAAGACATTGGAGGCAGTTCGGGGAGGCTAACCTCTGGCAAGGAAGTATTAGGCAGTTTTATGTCCGGGAAGCTACCTCCCGAGATGTGAACCAGAAGATCCTTGATGGGACCGGAAACAATTTCATTGATTTGGAGCAGTACGTCCATTGCAATTCCTTCAAATGTGTGGGTAATGACTCTGGTATGTTAAAAAGGGTGTCCTATGCTCGCAATAGTTGTAGGTATATATTTCACCGCCGTTGGGCCGGATTGGTTTTGTTTCTGAGTGGAAACGGGCGGGCTAGCTAGAATCGAGGGGTATTCTGCCAAAGTTTTGCCTAGTAAACATTTTGGTTCCAAGGTAAGGCGCTTTGGTATGCAATAGGTGGGGTCGCACTCTCTGCGGAACGCAGTCATAGTTCTGACGTGTTCATTCAAATTTGGAAAGACCCGAAGTAAAGCATTGCGGGAAGTGTGTTTTGAAGTTAAAAAGGGACCATGTTCGCTATTGAGAATCCAAGCACAGGCAAGAGTGAATACAAGTTTGAACGCATCGATGATTCGCAGCGCGATGACATCCTAGACCGTTCCACCGCGGCCTACGATGCATGGCGTAGTACTCGCATCGAGGAGCGTGCCGCGGTTTTGTCCCGCGCTGCAGACCTTTATGAAGAGCGCATCGATGAGTTGGCAGACCACATCGGTCGTGAAATGGGCAAGCTGACCCGTTGGGCAAAGGCTGAAGTGCAGATTGTTGCCGATATCTATCGCTACTATGCCGAGCATGCGCACGAGCTGCTCGCAGATGAGTACCTGCCGGCTCAGAACGCGCACAAGACCGTGGTACGCAAGGAGCCGATTGGCCCATTGTTGGGCATTATGCCGTGGAACTTCCCGTACTACCAGGTAGCCCGCTTCGCAGCTCCTAACCTGCTGCTGGGTAACACCATCGTGCTCAAGCACGCTTCCATCTGTCCGCTGTCTTCCCAGGCATGTCAGGACATCTTGGAAGAGGCTGGTCTACCGAAGGATGCGTATATCAACATTTATGCTTCCGGTTCCCAGATGGATGCCTTTGTAGCGGATAAGCGCATCAAGGGTGTTTCGCTGACCGGCTCCGAGGGTGCAGGCTCTGCCGTTGCTAAGACCGCTGGTGAAAATTACAAGAAGTCCGTGCTGGAGCTGGGCGGCAACGACCCATTCCTGGTTATCGATGATGAAAATCTGGAGTGGGTACTGGATCAGTTCAACCTGATTCGCATGTACAACACCGGCCAGGCCTGCAATGCACCGAAGCGCCTTATCGTTCTAGAGGACTTCTATGACCGCACTGTGGAGTACCTGGAAAAGAAGATCGGGGACATGAAGGTCGGTACTTATGATGACGAGAATGCCGATATCGGTCCGCTGTCTTCCATCGGCGCCCGCGATGAGATTGTGGAGCGCCTCGAAAAGGCCGCGGCCAACGGCGACGCCAAGATTCGCGTAGGCGGCAAGAAGATCGATCGCGAGGGCGCCTACATGGAGCCTGCCCTGCTTACCGACGTCGACCCATCCGCCGACGTAGGCTGCAACGAGATCTTCGGCCCAGTGGCGATTGTGTACAAGGCCAAGGACGTCGAAGAGGCCATCGAGATTGCCAATAACTCTGAGTACGGTCTGTCTAGCTCCGTGTGGGGCACTGACTTGGATGCTGCGTTTGAAGTAGCCAACCAGCTCAACGATGGCATGACGTTTGTTAACGAGGCGTCGGTAACCGCAGCAGGCCTGCCATTCGGAGGCGTGAATCGCTCCGGCTATGGCCGCGAGTTGGCGCGCTGGGGCGTAGGCGAGTTCGTCAACGAGCACCTGTACCGCGTGAGCGGACAGGATAATCCGGGTAATTCCCCGGCAATGTAGCGGCGTGTCTGTCTAGCGTAAGTCTCAAGTTCAACTTAAACTTGAGTACACGATAGACAGCTCACGCCGTAGGCATCGGTCCGGGGGAGGGGAACCCTCGGAAAGGTACCGCGGCAAATCTTCAAAGGACGTTTACCTATGCGCAAAAGCACTTCCCCGAGCAAGGCTCGCAAGGGCCTTGCTGTGGCCGCAGTACCTACCGCCATCGCCGTGGGTTTGGCCCTGCTGCCAAACGCCACCGCACAATCTTCTGTAGGCGATCTCTCTTCCGCAATCGGCGGCGATTCCAGCCTGTCCGATCATTTCGCACCGAAGGATCCACCCGCCCGCACCCCGCTGAACACCGAATACCCGGATGTTAAGGGCCTGCCGGAGGGCGTGAAGATCAACCGCGTGGAGTACCTAACCAACCGCCACTTGATGGTCTACATCAAGTCTGCGGCGATGCCGGACAAAGAGCAGAAGGTGCAAATCCAGCTCGCCCGTGACTGGTACTCCCACCCAGAAAAGAAGTTCCCAGAGGTATGGGCACTGGATGGCCTGCGTGCACGTGACGATGAGTCCGGCTGGACGATTGAAACCAATATTTTGAACCAGTACGCCGACCGCAACGTCAACCTGATCATGCCGGTAGGCGGCGAGTCTTCCTTCTACTCGGACTGGGAGCAAGCAGACCGCGGTAAGCACTATATGTGGGAGACCTTCCTGACCAAGGAATTGATCCCGATCCTGGACAATGAGTACCGCTCCAACCACAAGCGCGCGGTAACCGGCCTGTCCATGGGCGGTACTGCCGCGATGAACCTGGCTGAGCGCAACCCGCACCTGTTTAGCTTCGTGGGTTCTTTCTCCGGCTACCTCGATACCACTACGCGTGGCATGCCGGAAGCCATCATGGCTTCGCAGCGCGATGCCGGCGGTTATGATTCCCGCAAGATGTGGGGCCAGCCGGGCTCCCAAAACTGGATCGACCATGATCCAAAGCTGGGCATTGAAAACCTGAAGGACATGAAGGTATATGTCTCCGCAGGTTCGGGCAAGGATGACTTTGGCAACGCCAACTCCGTGGCTAAGGGCCAGGCAAACCTCGCTGGCATGGGCTTGGAGGTCATCTCCCGTATGTCCACCCAGACCTATGTTGATTATGCGAAGCGCGCCAAGATTGACCCTGTGGTTAAGTTCCGCCCATCCGGCGTGCACAGCTGGGAATACTGGCAGTTTGAGATGCAGCAGGCATGGCCATACATCGCAGATGCATTGCAGATGGACAAGGCCGACCGCGGTGCGGACTGTGAGGCAATCGGAGCCATCGCTAAGGAGACCAAGAGCGGCGTTATTGGCTCTTGCTTGAATAATGAGTACGACGTCGCTAAGAAGGGCAAGGCCCAGGACTTCGAGTCTGGCACCGCTTACTGGTCCCCAGACACCGGTGCGCATGCCCTCTTCGGCCGCATTGGTGCTCGCTACGCCGAAATCGGCGGACCAACCTCCTGGCTTGGCTTCCCGAAGACCGGCGAGTCCAAGACGCCAGATGGCAAGGGCCGCTTCGTGCACTTTGAGCACGGCTCCATCTACTGGTCCCCGGAGACTGGCGCTTGGGAGATTACCGGCGATATGTTCCAGGCTTGGGGCAAGAATGGCTACGAAAAGGGCGACCTGAAGTACCCGACCGGCTCGGTAAAGAAGGTCGGTGAGGGCTACATGCAGGAATTCCAGGACGGAATCCTTACCCGTAACCCGGATGGCTCCAACCAGGTAGTACACGGTGCTATCGGCGCCAAATACAAGGACATGGGCGGCGCGGAGTCTGCGCTCGGCTTCCCGACGTCAGGAGAGAACGCCGTCAATGGCGGCTTCTTCCAGACCTTTGAAAAGGGCAGCATCTACTGGTCGCCGAAGACTGGTGCGCACTACATTCTGAAGAGCAAGATTATGGACCGCTGGGGCCAGGCTGGCTGGGAGCAGGGCGAGTTCGGCTGGCCTACCTCTGACTACTCCGAGATTGCCGCTGGTGGCTTGAGCCAGGAATTCCAGCACGGCAAGATCAGCGAGGTTCTGGGCCAGGTTCGGACCGAGAAGAAGTAGTCATGCGCAAGCTAGTAGTAGTGGGCGCGGCGCTGTGCTTGACCCTTGCGGGGTGCGGTTCTGCCACGGTGGATAGCGAGCCTTCGCAAGAGACCGAGGTCGCGCCCCTCGAGCGGGAGTCGGAGGCCCCTACCTCTGCGGAAGAGACATCCTCTAAGTCGCAGGAAGACCGCGGTGCGCGTGAGATCTCTGAAATTCCCACCGCCGAGCTGCCGGAATCGGAAGCCAAGTACCTAGGCAGGCTAAAAGACGCCGGCGTCAACGTTGATGGCGTAGAAGATCAGCTCCTCGGCGCGGGCAAAGCAGCCTGTGATGAGAATGATGTCACCCTCTCTGCGGTCGCCGGCCAGCTTGTTGAGCAACAGCGCACCACGATGGGCTTTGAAGAGCTTTCTAAGCTGATTGCGGATTCCGCACGTACAGGGATTTGCTAGGTTCACCTGGTACAACTAATCCATGAGAAAAACCATCACCGTTGTCGCAGTCCTCGTCGTTTTAGCTGTTATCGGCGTGGGCGCGTCGCGTTACCTCAATAGTGGAACGGATGACTCCCCAGCTCCGCATTCCACGGAGCAGGCTGCGCCACCGCCACAGCAGCCCGAGTGGTGCCCGCGCGTGGAGTTCATTTCCGCCCCGGGTACGTGGGAATCTGCGGCTGACGACGATCCCCTTAATCCTTCTGCCAATCCGCGCTCGTTCATGCTGTCTATTACGAAGCCATTGCAGGAGGCCTACGGGGACGATGTGAAGGTATGGACCCTTCCTTATACCGCACAGTTTAAAAACATCAATGCACAGCATGAAATGAGCTACGACGATTCCCGCAATGAGGGAACCGCCAAGATGAATGATGAGTTGCGCAGTGTGCATGAGAGCTGTCCGGCAACCAAATTCATTCTGAGTGGCTTCTCTCAGGGCGCGGTCATTGCAGGTGACGTTGCCGACGAGATCGGCGGCGGCCAGGGTGCAGTGCCGGCGGAAAGCATTGCAGGTGTGGCCCTTATTGCGGATGGTCGCCGCCAAAATGGCGTTGGCCAAAACCCAGGCCGCAAGGTCGGCGGCGTGGGTGCGGAAATTGCCCTCCAGCCAGTATCCGGTTTGGTTCAGCCCATCGTTCCGGGTGCGTCCATGCGCGGTGCGCGCCCGAATGGGTTCGGTAGCCTGGCGGATCGGACCTTCCAGATTTGTGCGCCCAATGATTCAGTCTGTGATGCCCCGCCAAACGTGTCTAATGCGCTGGAGCGCGCGCAGGGTTTGATTGCCGCGAATGGCGTCCATGCGCAGTACGCCTCTAATAGTGGTGTCATTGATGGCACGACGGCTAACCAGTGGGTAGTGGGCTGGGCCCGACAGCTTATCGACGCCGCGTAACAGCAATTCCCCACCCTCCGATAGTTTTATTACCGAAACCATTTACCTAAGGAGAATCGATGGATCTGAAAGCGCAGATGGGGCAGTTCCTAGCGCCCGAGTTCACCTTGGCCCAGTTGGCAGAGAATCTCTTCCAAGCGGAGACCGACCCAGACCGCGTGGTGATGCGCCAGTGGATCTACGGGGAGGAAGAAACCTGCCGGGAGCTTACCCGCGCACAGGTCAATAACCGCATCAAGGTGGTGGCGGCGCGCCTGCAGCAGGTGGCAGAGCCTGGTACCCGCGTGGCCATCTTGGCTGGTAATTCACCGGAATATGTCTTCGGCTTCTTGGGTGCTCTTTATGCGGGCATGGTGCCGATTCCGCTTTATGACCCCAACGAACCGGGGCACTCGGACCACCTAAGGGCCGTATTTGGTGACTGCGAACCGTCCATTGTGGTGACTAACCGCGTATCGGCGGCGGCAGTGCGCACGTACTTTTCCGCTCAACGCGAGCGCCCGCGCATCATTTCCCTCGACGCCCTTCCTGATTCTTTGGCGTCCTCCTGGACGCCTGTGGGGGGAACCGCAGAGGACACTGCCTTTCTGCAGTACACGTCTGGGTCCACTCGGACCCCGGCCGGCGTGGAGCTCACCAACCGAGCGATTATCACTAATGTTGCGCAGATCTTCCAAGCACTGCAATTGCAGATGCCGGCTCGCATCGTCTCCTGGCTGCCAATGCATCACGATATGGGCATCATTTTGGCCGTATTCGTTACCATTTTGGGCTTGGACTTCGAGATGATGACCCCACGCGATTTCATCCAACACCCAGACCGCTGGATCCGGCGTTTGACCGCCCGCGAGCAAGCTACGTACTCCGCTATCCCCAACTTTGCGCTGGAGCTCGCCGCGCGCCATGCCAAGGACGCTGATTTCTCGCACGTAGCAGGCATCATTATCGGCTCCGAGCCGGTAACGGAGGCAGCTGTGGATTCCTTCTTGAATGCCTTCAGCGTGGATCGTTCCGTGCTGCGCCCGTCCTATGGTTTGGCAGAAGCGGCGCTTATTGTATCTACCCCGCAAACCGACAAGCGCCCAGTCATCTCCCACTTCAATCGTGCCGAACTGGCCGCGGGACGCGCCATCATCGAGGATAAGTCCGACGCGACTGTGGCCTATGCGTCCAATGGGCAGTGCGTGCCGCGTCAGCACCTCGCCATCGTGGACCCGGAAACGCGCGCTGAGGTCGAGGACGGCGTAATCGGTGAAATCTGGGTGCATGGTCCCAATATGGCTACCGGCTACCTCAATCGGCCTGAGGAAACCGCCGCGACCTTCCGCAATACCTTGGGTGAGCGCCAGCAGGACGGCCTGCCAGAAGACGATTACTGGATGGCAACCGGTGACCTAGCCGCCATCGTGGATGGTGAGCTATATATCACTGGCCGCCTGAAGGACCTCATCGTCATCGCTGGGCGCAATCACTATCCGCAGGATATTGAAAGCACCGTACAAGCAGCGTCCGCCCAGGTGCGACCGGACTCCGTTGCCGCCTTCTCTGTGGAAGGCAAGGATTCTGAATCTCTCGTATTGTTGGTGGAGCGCGCCGATGATGCGCAGCCGGACGGCGATGCAGAGGCGTCCGCAGCCATCCGTACCGCCGTCACCTCACATCATGGAATTACGCCAGATGACATCGTGTGGAAGGCCTCAGGGGAAATCAACCGTACTTCTTCCGGCAAGATTGCGCGCCGTGTAGCTAAGAAGAACTATGTAGGGATCTGATTTATCGCTAACAAAGTGACAAAATATAGCGATATACCCTCTTGCCATTTAATAACTTCTCGTAATGAAAGACCTTTTATGACCATCGAGCAACTGCGAGCATGGCTGCGTGACTGGGTCGCCCAGGCCACCGGTGTTTCCCCAGAAGAGATCCTAGATTCCAAGCCCCTGGAAAACTATGGTCTTTCTTCACGGGATGCTGTAGTTCTATCTGGCGAACTGGGAAATCTACTCGGTACCCGCCTCGATGCCACCGTGGCATACGAGTACCCAACCATCGAACTGCTGGCAAATCGCCTGTTGAACGCTCCAGCGCCTCAGCCTGAGGCGCACTCTCCGCACATAGCGCATGGAGCCGATGTCGCGGTTATTGGTCTTTCGGGCCGCTTCCCGGGTGCAAAAAATGCCCAGGAATTCTGGTCCATGCTGGCCGAATCCCGCGCCGGAACAGGTCCACTGCCGGTAGGACGTTGGTCCGAGTACTCGGCGGACCCTGTAATGAGCGAGAAGATCGCCCAGCAAAATACCGATGGTGGCTATATCGAGGATATTGCTTCCTTCGACGCCGAATTCTTTGGTCTCTCTCCACTCGAAGCCGCCAATATGGACCCCCAGCAGCGCATCCTGTTGGAGCTGGTGTGGGAAGCGCTCGAAAACGCTGGTGTTCCTGCCAACGAGCTGCGCGGCACGCAGACTGGTGTGTACATGGGCTCGACCAATAATGACTATGGCATGCTCATCGCCGCCGATTCTGCCGAGATGCATCCTTATGCGCTGACCGGCATTTCTTCTGCTGTGGTGGCCAATCGCATTTCCTACGCCCTGGATTTCCGTGGCCCCTCCATCAATGTGGATACGGCCTGCTCCTCCTCCCTCGTAGCCGTCAATCAGGCGGTGAAGGACTTGCGCACGGGAAGCGCGGACGTGGCGCTGGCCGGTGGCGTAAATATCCTAGCCGCTCCCCACGCGTCGACGGCGTTTTCTGAATTGGGCGTTACCTCTCCGACGAGTGCCATTCACGCTTTTTCTGACGACGCCGATGGCATCGTGCGCGCCGATGCCGCTGGTGTCCTCGTCCTCAAGCGTGCGGAGGACGCGGAGGCGGACGGCGACGATATCTTGGCTGTCATCAAAGGCTCGGCCGTCAATTCCGATGGGCACTCTAACGGCTTGACCGCCCCGAATCCGGAGGCACAGGAGGATGTGCTCCGCCGAGCTTATGCGGATGCGGGTGTGAATCCGCAAGATGTGGACTATATCGAGGCGCACGGCACCGGCACCATCCTGGGTGATCCGATCGAAGCTTCTGCTTTGGGGCGGGTGCTCGGCGCCGGTCGTGGCGCGGATGCGCCGATTTTGCTGGGATCTGCCAAGACCAATATCGGCCACTCCGAATCCGCTGCGGGCGTGGTGGGCCTTATCAAGGTCATCCAGGCCATGCGCAATGATGTGATTCCGGCGAATATCAATTACTCGGCGCCGAACCGTTATATCGATTTCGAAGCAGAACGCCTGGAGGTAGTCGAGGACCCGCGCGAGTGGCCCGAATACTCCGGCCGCAAGATTGCTGGCGTATCCGGTTTTGGCTTTGGTGGCACCAATGCGCACGTCGTGCTCACCGATTACCGCGGTACCCCGGCCGAGCGCGAGCCGCAGCTTTCCACGGAAATGGTCGCGTTGCCGGTTTCTGGCCTCTTGCCATCGCGCCGGGCACGCGCTGCGGCCCTGTTGGCGGACTTCATTGAGGCGGAAAAGCCCGCGCTTGTCGACGTCGCCCGTACCGTCGCCCGCCGCAATCACTCCCGCTCTCGCGCCGTCGTGGTGGCTAGCTCCACCGAGGAAGCAGTCAAGCGCTTGCGTCAGGTGGCCGAGGGCAAGGTTTCCGTGGGAATTGCCGCTGCGGATTCCCCGCAGGTGCCGGGTCCGGTATTTGTGTACTCCGGTTTCGGCTCCCAGCATCGCAAGATGGCCAAGGACATGATTGCGCTCTCGCCGCAGTTCACGGCGCGCTTGGAAGAGCTAGATAAAATCGTGGACTTTGAGTCCGGGTGGTCCATCATGGACATTGTCAACGATGATGCGCAAACATATGACACCGAGACCGCCCAGGTGGCCATTACCGCTATCCAGATTGCAGTGACGGACTTGCTCGCCTCCTTTGGTGTGCGCCCTGCCGGTGTGATGGGCATGTCCATGGGCGAGATCGCAGCGGCCTATGCCGCGGGCGGTATTTCCGCCGAGGACGCCATGGTGATCGCCTGCCACCGCGCGCGGTTGATGGGTGAGGGTGAGGCGTCGCTAAGCGATGCCGAACAAGGAGCCATGGCCGTAGTTGAGCTCTCTGCCGAGGATATTGCCGCGCTCGATGGAAACATCGAGCCTGCCGTGTACACCGGTCCAGGAATGACCACCGTGGGCGGCCCGCGCCAAGAGGTGCTGGACTTGGTGGAAAAGCTCGATGGCGAGGGCAAATTCGCCCGCGCTCTCAATGTGAAGGCGGCCGGGCACACTTCGGCCGTAGACCCCATCCTGGGAGAGCTGCACGCCGCCATCGCAGGTATGGAAGCCAAGTCGCTGCACACCCCGCTATTTTCCTCCGTCGATAAGGGCACGGTCTATCGTCCTGGAACCACCGTGCATGATGAGGATTACTGGCTGCGCATGACCCGCCACTCGGTCTACCTGCAGGATGCCACCGAGGCAGCCTTCGCTGCTGGGCACAACCAGCTGGTAGAAATCTCGCCAAACCCGGTTGCGCTCATGGGGCTCATGTCCACCGCCTTTGCGGTAGGCAAGGCCGATGCGCAACTGCTGTATGCCCTAAAGCGCAAGGTAGATCCCACCGAGTCTCTCCTCGACTTGCTCAGCAAGCTCTATGTCGCCGGCATGCCGGTGGACTTCGGTGCGGTCTTTGGCTCTGGCGCGCGCGTAGAGGCCCCCTATACCCAGTTCAACCGCCAGCGCTTCTGGACCAATGCCCGTCCATCGGCCGGCGTTTCTGGCCTGCCGGGCGCACGCGTTAACCTGCCCGAGGGCAAGGTTGCCTTCTCCACCAATGCGGACCAAGCGCCATCCGCCCTGGCCATCGTCGAGGCTGCGGCCGAGGCCGTCAAGCCAGGAGCCCGCATCATCGCCACCGAGGAACATGCCGATTTGCCACCGCACGGCGAGGTCACCACGGTGGTAAATCAGTCCATCGGCGGTATGTCCGTGGCTGTCTACGCTGTTCGTGGTGCACAGACAGAGCTGGTGGCGGAAGGCTTTGCCTCCGCTTTGGATTTGGGCGCGGCGCCTATTCCAGGCGTGGCCGAAGTGCCTGAAAGCGCGCCTGCAGCGACGGAAGAAGTCGATGCCGTGCGCTGGGATCCCACGGAGGAAACCGTGGAGGACCGTCTCGCGCTCATCGTTTCTGAGTCCATGGGCTATGACGTCTCTGACCTGCCGCGAGAGCTGCCGCTCATTGACCTGGGCCTGGATTCCCTGATGGGTATGCGCATTAAGAATCGCGTGGAAAATGACTTCCAGATTCCGCCGCTGCAGGTGCAGGCGCTGCGCGACGCCTCCCTGGCGGACGTCATTGCCATGGTGGAAGAGGCCGTAGCCGGCGGCAACGTAGATACCAGCGAGATTGCTTCCGAGGACACCCCTGCGCCAGAAGAAGATGAGCCGGGCCAGGGCGTGGGTGTTGCCACGCGCGATGCCTCCGAGCGCATGGTCTTTGGCACGTGGGCTACCTTTACCGGCAAGGCCGCGGCGGGAGTGACCTCTGCACTGCCCAAGATAAGCGACGAGGTTGCTAGCAACATTGCCGAGCGCCTCACCGAACGTGCAGGCATCGAAGTCACTACCCAGCAGGTCCACGAGGCTGAGTCCTTGGAGAGCCTGGCTGACTTGGTCCGTGAGGGACTAGAGACCGAGGTAGAGGGCAATATCCGCGTGCTGCGCGAGGCCGACGGTCCCGCTGTATTCATGTTCCACCCAGCCGGTGGCACCACGGTGGTCTACCAGCCACTGACCCGCCGCCTGCCCGAGGATGTGGCTGTCTACGGAGTCGAGCGCATCGAGGGTTCGCTAGAGGAGCGAGCCAAGGTCTATGTCGAGGACATCGTGCATTACGCTCGTGGCCGCAAGGTCGTGCTCGGCGGTTGGTCCTTCGGCGGCGCGCTGGCCTACGAGGTGGCCTACCAGTTGCACAAGCGCACCCAGGACTCGGTAGAGGTGGCGTTTATTGCGCTGCTCGATACCACCCAGCCATCCCACCCGGCCCCGGATACCCCGGAGGAAACCCGTGCTCGCTGGGAGCGCTACGCGGCCTTTGCCAAGAAGACCTACGGGCTGGACTTTGAACCCCCGTACGAGATGCTCGAGACCATGGGCGGGGATGCGCTCATGACCATGTTGGCGGAGTTCCTCGCTACTACCGACGCCTCCGAGCACGGCCTAGCCGCGGGCGTGCTAGAGCACCAGCGTGCCTCCTTTGTGGATAACCAGATTCTGGCCAAGATTGACTTCCACCGCTGGGCCGATGTGACCGTGCCGGTTCTGCTTTTCCGCTCCGAGCGCATGCATGACGGTGCGATTGAGCTGGAGCCGCGCTACGCTGAGATTGACCCCGACGGAGGTTGGGGAGTTATCGTTAAGGATCTAGAAATTGTGCAGCTGCAAGGCGATCACCTTGCAGTACCGGACGAGCCGGCCATCGGCATCGTGGGCAAGCATATGAACGAATGGATCGAGGAGAAGGTACGTGGCGGCCAAGCAGACAACCGCTGAGAAACTCGCTGATCTGCGTGAGCGTCTGGATAAGGCGCAGGACCCAGGAAGTGAGCGCTCGCGCAAGCGCCGCGACGAGGCTGGACGCACCACGCCTCGCCAGCGCATCAATGAACTGCTAGATGAGGGTTCCTTCGTCGAGACTGGTTCTCTGGGCAAGACCCCTGGTGACCCTGAGGCCATCTATTCTGATGGCGTGGTCACCGGCTATGGCCGCATCTCCGGCCGCCCGGTGTGCATCTACGCTCACGATAAGACCGTCTACGGTGGCTCTGTCGGCGTGACCTTTGGCAAGAAGGTTACCGAGGTCATGGATATGGCCATCAAGATTGGCTGTCCGGTCATTGGCATTCAGGATTCCGGTGGTGCCCGTATCCAGGATGCGGTGACCTCGCTGGCCATGTACTCCGAGATCGCCCGCCGCCAGCTGCCGCTGTCCGGCCGCAGCCCGCAGATTTCCATCATGATGGGTAAGTCCGCTGGCGGCGCCGTCTATGCTCCTGTGACCACGGACTTTGTCATTGCTGTGGATGAGGAAGCGGAAATGTATGTCACCGGACCGAACGTCATCCGTGAGGTTACCGGCGAGGACATTACCTCCGCCGAGCTGGGTGGAGCTCGCCAGCAGGAGCTCAACGGCAACGTTTCGGCCGTCGTTCCCTCTGAGGAAGACGCCTTCGACATGGTGCGCGATCTCTTGGACCACCTGCCGCTAACGTGCTTTGATGAGGCCCCGGAATTCGCCGCGCCTTCCGACGCCGACGTGGCCGAAGACGAAGACCTCAACTCCTTCATGCCGGATGACACCAATGCCGGCTACGACATGATGGATTTGTTGACCCAATTGGGCGATGACGAGGACATCATTGAAATTCAAGAGAACTTTGCGCCCAATATGATCACCGCCTTTGGGCGCATCGATGGCAAGACGGTGGGATTTGTAGCCAATAATCCCATGCACCTTGCAGGCTGCATTGATGCGGACGCCGCCGATAAGGGCGCACGTTTTATCCGCATCTGCGATGCCTACAACATTCCGTTGGTCTTCGTGGTGGATACTCCGGGCTACCTACCAGGCGTAGAGCAAGAAAAGGTCGGCCTTATCCACCGCGGCGCCAAGTTTGCTTTCGCCGTGGTAGAAGCCACCGTGCCCAAGGTTTCGCTCATCGTGCGCAAGGCCTATGGCGGTGCTTATGCCGTGATGGGGTCGAAGAACCTGACCGGTGATATCAACTTGGCGTGGCCAACCGCACAGATCGCCGTTATGGGTGCCGCAGCCGCCGTGGTGATGATCGCCGGTAAGCAGCTAGACGCCGCCGAGACCCCTGAGCAGCGCGAGATGACCAAGAAGATGTTCATGGACTTCTACGATGAGACCATGACTGCTCCCTATGTTGCGGCTGAGCGCGGCTATTTGGACGCTATGATTCAGCCGAATCAATCCCGGTTGGCGCTCCGCCAAGCGCTGCGGCAGCTGGCAACGAAGCAGGAAAGCGATCTGCCGAAAAAGCACACCATTGCCCCGATGTAACGTCATGTGCTTGGATTAGCGATAGGAATATAAAGTCCCAATCCTAGTCAAGGAGTTATTTATGATTCTATCTAGCGCTGTGGATCTCATCAGCGAGATCATTGGTTTCGTAGCCGATATCCTCAATCAAGCAGGCGTACCGGTAAGCTCCAAGTAAAAAGAGCAAAAAATAAGGAGGGTTCAACCCTCCTTATTTTTATTTGCGGGCGAAAAGCCGCCAGCCAAAGAAGAATAGTGCCGACATAACGGTTGCCACGATGAGGAAGCTCCAGTGTGGTAGCCGGCCATTGACCAGCATCCACAGGGCCATGCCGCCCACGATGGTGCTTAGCCAGACGACGCCGCCTTCCTTCCACTTGCCCTGCACCTTGGCGGCCAGGATGATAGCCCAGCCGATGAGCGCGCCGATGGCCCATGGCCAGAAAGCATCAACCCAGGTTGAAAAATTTAGTCCGCCGTGGGCGAGACGGGCGGCCACAGCAAAGAGCATCAAGGCGATGATATCGATGACGGGGGCGATTCTCATGCGTTTTCCTTTCGATTCAAGGCGGCGTAAGTAATGCCCTTGCGAGCATAGTGCCAGAAGTAGATTACCCAGCCAATGATGGTGATAAGGGCAAAGGAAATCAGCCGATAGATGATTGCCGCGCCGGTTGCATCCACCGCGGTCATACCGGTGGCAACCAGGGTGGCGATAATGCCGGCCTCTACCGTGCCCAGGCCGGCGGGCGTGACCTGGGCGGAGCCGGCCAGCTTGGCGGTAAGATACGTTAGCGCCACACCGGCCATAGTTGTGGTGTCTTCACCCGCATGCAGGGCAGGGAGGTGGCCGGTTACGGCCCAGACACAGCCCCACAGCGAGACCATATCGATAAGGCGGTTGGCTAGGGAGTAAAAGGAAACCCAAGCGAATTGGCGGCGGGTGAGGTGAACCTCTTCTAGATTCTTTACCTGGTCCACGATGGCTTCGCGCTTGGAGCCCTTAACGAGCTTCTGGCGGTTGAGCCAGCGAATGATGGTGTCTGGGTGATTGGTCAGCCAGAAAAGGCCGCCGGAAAGCGCCAGCATGAGCACCAGGGTGCCAATGAGGGACCACAATGCCATGTCAGCATTGAGGAAGAGCACGCCGCCCAAGCCGATGAGTACGAGCCACATGGTGGAAATGGCCGAAGACAGCACGAAGAACCACCCACAGAGCATGACGGAAGCACCCCACGTGCGCTGCACGTAGAAGGTGAGGATGGCGGAAAAGGCCGGGCCCGCTGGAAGCGTGGTAGACCAAGCATTAGCCGCCAGCGTGAGGGCGGCCGTCTCTGAGGCTGGTACGTGTACGCCGCCGGCGCGAATGAGCAGGCGCATAACCTCGCCCATGGCAAGGACTGCCACGATTGAGGCGATGACCACCAGTGCTACCGCAGCCGGGTCAGAATGAGACAGCCGCGAGAAGCCTTCGCGCAGGAAGTCCAACTCATCGCGGAAGACATAAATCAGGATAAGCAGGACGATGAGCGAGGCGATAAGCCGCAGCCAGTTCTTCACTTATTTATCTCCTTCGAGGCGTTGTTTGAGCTCAGAGAAGGGAACAGTCTTGCCGCGGTGTCTAGCGCCACCAGTCAGAGCAGTGGTGGCGTGGCGCAGCCAGCTAGGTGCCCACCAGTTATCTTCGCGCAGCAGGTGCATGACAGCGGGGACAAGGAGCATGCGGACAATGGTGGCATCGATAAGCAGGGCAAAAATCATGCCATAAGCGATGTATTTCATCATCACGATATCGGAGAAGCCGAAAGCGCCACAGACCACAATCATGATGAGCGCCGCCGCAGTGATGATCCCACCCGTATGCGCGGTGCCGGCCGCAATGGCCTCATCGGTGGTGGAACCGTGCCGTCGCGCCTCCACCATGCGGGAGACCAAAAAGACCTCATAGTCGGTGGACAGGCCGTAAACAATGGCGATGATAAGCACCAAGATGGGGCTCATGAGCGGGCCAGGGGTGAAGTTGAGGGCGCCCGAGCCAAGGCCAGCGACGAACATCAGGGTCAAAATGCCCAGCGTTGCCCCCAAGGTCAAAAGCGTCATCACGATTGCCTTGAGCGGGAGCACGAAGGAACCGAAGACCAACGCCATGAGCAGGAACGTGGCTAGCACCACGTAGAGTGCCATCCACGGCAGCTTATGGAAGAGCGCATCAAGGGATTCCACTTCCATGGCAGGCGTGCCTCCCACGTACAGGTTCACGCCCTCGGGTGCCTTTACTTGTTCCAGTTCGTGGACAATCTTCGCGTAATCATCGCGGTCTTTAATGCCGGCGGAAAGAACTGTCGTGCCGTCCTTGGTGGCTGTTGTCGGCGCCATGGGCTCGGTGAGGCCATTGAGGCCACGGACTTGCATGACGACGTCGACAAGCTGCTGGTTAGACGCATTTTCCACGACGAGCTTTACCGGCTCCGTGCGGAAGGTAGGGAATTCCTCATTGAACCTATCCTGCGCCACACGGGTTTCCTGGTTGGGCGGTAAGTAAGACTCGTTGATGCCGCCGAAGGTGATACTCATGATGGGCAGGGTAAGTGCGATAAGCAGGCCGCACACGGCGATGGTCAACCCGCGGGCATGGCGCATTGCCCAAAGCGGCAGCTTGTACCACCAGGTGTCTTCGATGGTGCGCGCCGTCCGAGAGGTGCGGCGCACAGACCAGGTATCGATCTTGGGGCCGAGCATGCCAAAAATTGAGGGCAGGACGGTGACCGAAAGCAGCGCTGCTAGACCCACGGCGGAAATGGAGCCATAAGCCACGGACTTCAGGAAGGCTTGCGGGAAGAGGAAGAGCCCCGAAAGTGCGACGGCGACCATGGCTGCCGAGAAAACCACCGTTTGGCCGGCAGTCGCGGTGGTGGTAGCAACGGCCTCCTCGGTGGAGCGACCCTTATCCAGCTCTTCGCGGAAGCGCGAGACCATAAAGAGACCGTAATCGATGGCTAGGCCGAGGCCCAGCAGCGTGACAACGGCCTGAGCAAAGACATTGACCTGGGAAAATCCCGCCAAGATGGACAGGATTCCCAAAGACCCCAGGATGGAGAGGCCGCCGACGATGAGCGGCATGCAGGCCGCAACGACGGAGCCAAAAACCACCAGCAGGAGGATGCCCACCAAAGGAAGCGCGGCCTTTTCGGCGCGGGAGATATCGTGGGACATGCCATTATCTAGGGCATCAGCAACTGCGGTAGCGCCCGCGATTTCCACTGGGGCGGAGGTATCCTTAAGCGCGCCTTGGATGGTGCGGAAATCCTTGAGTGTTTGCTCATCATCGCCTTTAAGACCGATGGCGGCGAAAGCTAGGGAGTGATCGTCATTGACTAGGTTGGGGTTCTTCGTATCGAAGTAGCTGGTCACCGAATCAATCTGCTCGGGATACTCTGCTTTCAGCTGCGCCAAGTGATGCTTGGCGGCGTCGAAGTTCTCATCGGGGGAGTGGAAGAGCAAGATGACATCGCCGGAGTTATCGCGGCCGAATGTTTCCTCCTCGATCTGGGCCGCGCTTGTCGACGCCGCATTGGGATCCTCCCAGCCCTCTTGGCTCATGCGGTCTTCAAGCTGCAAGCCAAAGCCCACGAAGAGCGCAAGGATGGCAGCGACAACGATGGCGGGGATAAGCCGGCGGTACGCATAGGAAAAACGTCCCCATTTCTCAAACATTGGGGCAGCCTCCTAGCGGTTATTAAGCAGGGCCGCCAAGGGACGGAATGGCTGCAGCCATGCACCACCCTCGGGCAGGTTATCCAGATTCACGCGCGGTAGCGGTTCGCGGAATACGCCCTCGATGTCTTCTAGATCCACAAAATTGATATCCGCGTGGCCGACGGCCCAAGCGGCGTGCTCGTGGAATCCCAGGACCGTAACCGGAATCCCCGCGGCGATGAGCTCCTCCAAAGGCTCTTGGAAGTTTTGGCCATCGGCGGAGGCGACAATGACACCGGCCAGATCCGCACGAAGATTGTCGATGTGGTCGAGCATATCCGGATCTACGTCATCGTCTTCGTGGATCTTGGGCTTGGCAAAAACACCGAAACCCACGTTGCGGATGGCTTCTATCCATGGGCGAATGACATCTGCGCCGCCGGGGGTCACATTAGTAAAGACATCGGCGCGCGGTTCAGCATCAACGTCTTGAGCAAGATGTACCAGCCAGCGACCGATGGCGTCGAAGCGCGGGCGGTGTGCGGCGGTAGGCCGACCGCCCAGCAGGGAGCCTAGGCCCATGTCCATATTGGGTGCATCCCAGACAAGCAGATAGGTGCTCATTTATTTCTTCTCCCAGAGATACTCCGTAATCACGTGTTCTTTATCTAGGCCCTTGCCTTCAAACTTGGTGATGACCTGACGGTCTACCAGCTGCGGGCACTCTGGCCATGGCCAGCCCTTGTAATCCAGGCTTGGTTCTACTTCAACTAGTTCATCAATCCATTCGACATATCCGGCGTGGTCAGTAGCCACGTGCAGCACGCCGCCCTTCTTTAAGCGGGAGGCAAAAAGATTGAGGGTGCCCGACTGGATAATGCGGCGCTTGTGATGGCGCGCCTTTGGCCACGGATCCGGGAAGAAGACGCGGAGTCCGTCGAGGGATTCCGGTTCAAACATGCGCATCAAGACTTCGATGCCATCGCCGCGGATCATGCGGATATTTTCGATACCCTCACGCTCAATCTGGCCGAGCAGCTTCGCAAGGCCTGGTTTGTAGAGCTCGACGGCGATGATGTTGGTATCGGCTTCTTTCGGTGCCATGGCAGCGGTGGAGGTGCCGGTACCGGAACCGATTTCCACGATCGTCTTGGCGCCGCTGCGGCCGAACCAGGAAGCGAGATCAATGACCTCGTCTTCCAGCACGCGTCCGAGCTCCGGCCAGCGCTTTTCAAAAAGTTCATGCTGGTTTTCGGTCAGCGTGCCGCGGCGGAAAGTGACGTGGCCTAGGCGCGGGTAGTCAAGCTCGTTGTGGAAAACGGCGTTGAAGTCGGTTTGTGGCGGGCGGCCAGGGGGCATTTCCCCAGCGCGGGTGTTTTGAGAATTATCTGTGCTATTCATTGCGGCCTATTTTCCCCTGCTTAGCCCCGCCAAGCAATACGCCGCGCCGAGGGATACATGTGGCGATGACATCCCGGATATAACCAGTGGGCCCAGTTGGGGGTGGTAGAAGATCGTTTCGAGGCGGAAAAGTGGGACAATTAACCCCCAGAAAGGGGGAGTGGAAAAGGCGATTTTTAACACATTACCTTCGTATGCGCTTGGTGAAGTTCTGGTAAACGCGGTGGATATAACCGGTGTGACAAAATCTACGCAAATTATTCGGACAAGCACGTTAATCTTGAGGTGGAAGGCACAGTTGGGGATTTATTTCCCCACTTTTCACACCCACCCTCAGGAGAATTACTAATGACCGCCACTATCCCAGGGCTCGTCGGAGAGCTGCCGACTAAAAATGAAAAGCTTATCGGCTGGATTAGCGAAAATGTTGAGCTTTTCCAGCCGGACCAGGTGGTCTTTGTAGACGGCTCCCAGGACGAGGCTGACCGTTTGGCCGGCGAGCTGGTGGAAAAAGGCACGCTTATCAAGTTGAACGAGGAAAAGCGACCTAACTCCTACTTGGCTCGTTCCAACCCTTCCGACGTCGCACGTGTGGAATCCCGCACCTTCATCTGTACCGAGCACGAAGATGGCGCCGGCCCTACCAATAACTGGGCTCCCCCTGCGGCAATGAAGGAAGAGATGACGGAAGCTTTCCGTGGTTCCATGAAGGGTCGCACCATGTACGTGGTTCCCTTCTGTATGGGCCCGATTAGCGATCCGGAGCCGAAGTTGGGCGTGCAGCTGACTGACTCCGCCTATGTTGTGCTCTCCATGCGCATCATGACCCGTATGGGTGCTGAAGCCCTGGAGAAAATTGGTGCTGGCGGCAACTTTGTCCACGCCCTGCACTCCGTGGGTGCCCCGCTGGAGCCGGGTGAGGAAGACGTGGCATGGCCATGCAATGACACCAAGTACATCACCCAGTTCCCTGAAACTAAGGAAATCTGGTCCTACGGTTCTGGCTACGGCGGCAACGCCATCCTGGCTAAGAAGTGCTACGCGCTGCGCATCGCTTCCGTTATGGCCAAGGAAGAGGGCTGGATGGCCGAGCACATGCTCATCTTGAAGCTGACCAACCCAGAAGGCAAGAAGTACCACGTTGCAGCCGCCTTCCCGTCGGCATGTGGCAAGACCAACCTGGCCATGATTACCCCAACCATTCCGGGCTGGAAGGCTGAGGTCGTCGGCGATGACATTGCGTGGCTACACCTGCGCGAAGACGGTCTCTACGCCGTAAATCCGGAAAACGGCTTCTTCGGCGTGGCTCCTGGCACCAACTACGACTCCAACCCGATTGCCATGCGGACCATGGAGCCGGGTAACACCATTTTCACCAACGTTGCGCTTACCGACGACGGCGATGTCTGGTGGGAGGAGATGTCCAAGGAGGCACCAGAGCACCTCATCGACTGGACCGGTCAGGACTGGATTCCGTCTTCGTCTACCAAGGCTGCGCACCCTAACTCCCGCTACTGCGTGCCGATTTCCCAGTGCCCGAGCGCCGCTCCAGAGTATGACGATTGGCAGGGCGTAAAGATCGATGCCATCCTCTTCGGCGGCCGCCGCAAGACCACCGTTCCGTTGGTCACCCAGGCTTTTGACTGGAACCACGGCACCATGATCGGCGCTCTTCTGGCCTCTGGCCAGACCGCTGCCGCAGAGGGCAGCGTTGGCACCTTGCGCCACGACCCGATGGCTATGCTGCCGTTCATTGGCTACAACGCCGGTGACTACCTGCAGCACTGGATTGACATGGGTGAAAAGGGCGGCGACCGTATGCCGTCTATCTTCCTGGTTAACTGGTTCCGCCGCGGCGCCGATGGTCGCTTCCTGTGGCCGGGCTTCGGCGAGAACTCTCGAGTGCTCAAGTGGATCATTGACCGCATCGAGGGCAATGTTGAGGCTGAGGAGACCGTCGTAGGTCACACCGCTCGCGCCGAGGATATCGACCTCGAGGGCATCGACTTTGATATCGAGGATGTGCGCGCTGCACTCGCCGTCAACCCGGAGGACTGGGAAGGCGATATGCAGGATAACGCCAGCTACCTCAACTTCCTAGGCTCCCGAGTGCCATCTGAGGTGTGGGACCAGTTCCACGCTCTAAAGGAGCGCGTAGAGAACGCCTCTTAAGCTCTAAGTTCAATAGCACCCAGCGACAGCACTGTTGCTGGGTGCTATTTTTGCAGCACCAACGTCAGGTTAGAAACCGCGAATTCCCGCACACCTGGCACGCGAGTTAGCCACCAAGCCCAGCTAGGGTGGTAACGGGGGAAGGCGAGTTTGAGCGCGCCGGTGCGCTGTGCCCAGTGGAGGCCGGCGGAACAGGGGACGTCGAAAAGCGAAGTGCCAAAGACATTCTTGGGCGGGTGACCGTGGCGGCGGGTGTAGCGATCGCGGGCAAACTCGCCGCCCACATAGTGCTCCCACAGGCCGGTCTCGTGGCCGCCAAAGGGGCCGAGCCATACCGTATAGCTCAGGATAGTCAGGCCACCCGGGCGGGTCACGCGCAGCATCTCCTCGCCCATATCCCAAGGATTGGGGATGTGCTCAGCCACGTTGGAGGAATAGACCACGTCAAAAGAGTCATCGGCAAAGGGAAGGTTGGTGCCGTCCCCGCGCACCGAGTTGCTCAAGTGGATGCCAGCCGCAGACATTTCGCCGGCATCTGGCTCTAGTCCCACGTAGTGGGCGCCGCGCCGGGCAAAAGCATCCGCAAAATAGCCCGGTCCGCCGCCCACATCGAGCACCCTCGCCCCGGGAAGCTGGACGCCTAAGTTGCGGCCGAGGTTATCTACCAGTCCGGCCGTATCTTCCGCTAGCCCGCCGTAGAAAATCTCGGGGTGCGTCTGCTCAAAGCGAAAGGAACGCAACAGCTGCAAGGAGCGGCGCAGCGTGGCCATCTCACGGGTATGTCTCATAACCCACTAGGCTAATACCTCACAATGAAGATTCTTTTACTATGCTGGCGCGATTCCACCCACCCGCAAGGCGGGGGCTCGGAGCGCTACTTGGAGCGCGTGGGCGAATACCTCGGGGCGCAGGGCCACGAGGTGGTTTTTCGCACCTCCAAGCACATGAATGCCGCGCGCCGGGAGGTGCGCGACGGCGTGCGCTACAGCCGCGGCGGCGCCAAGTTTGGCGTATATCCACGCGCGTGGGCCGCGATGCTGGCCGGCCGTTTGGGGCTGGGTGACCTGCGCGGCGTGGATGCGGTAATCGATACCCAAAACGGCATTCCTTTCTTTGCCCGCTTGGTATCTGGGGCGCCGACGGTGCTGCTTACCCACCATTGCCATCGCGAGCAGTGGCCGGTGGCAGGTCCCCTCCTGGGCCGCCTCGGTTGGTTCCTTGAGTCCCGGGTGGCTCCGCGTGTGTATCGCGGCGCTCCTTATGTCACCGTTTCTGAGGCTTCCCGCGAGGATTTAGAGGCACTGGGAATTAAGGGTGCGCACATCATTGCCAATGGTCTGGACCCGGTTCCGGACCATGTGCCTTCCCTGGAACGAGAGGCCGACGTGCACTTGGTAACGCTCTCGCGCCTGGTGCCGCATAAGCAGATTGAGCATGCCATGGATACGGTGGCGCAGACCCCGGGCGCGGTCCTGGATGTCATTGGCTCTGGCTGGTGGGAGGCTAACCTGCGTGCCTATGCCGAGGAACACGGCGTCAGCAGTCGCGTGCGCTTCCGCGGCCAGGTGACCGAGGACTATAAGCATGCCCTGCTCGCCCGGGCCGATGCCCTGCTTATGCCCTCCCGCAAAGAGGGGTGGGGCTTGGCAGTAATGGAGGCCGCCCAACATGGGGTTCCCACCGTCGGCTATACGTTTGGCCTGCGTGACAGCGTCATCAATGGCAAGACCGGCATCCTGGTAGAGCGCGAGGAAGACTTCGTGGCGGCCACCAAGCAGCTGCTTGCCGACGCCCCCTTACGCCGCACCCTCGGCTCCAACGCGCGCGATTTTGCCGCTAGCTTCTCGTGGGAGAAGACCGGCGAGCAATTCGCGGAATTGCTGCAAGGGCTAGTAGCGGACAAGCCATCCACAACGCGCTAAGCGCCCATGGAACCTGTGGCCGTGGTGCGTCCGTCTCCGCGGCTATAGCACCGTCTACGACAACGACGCCGACACCGATCCGGGCCAGCTGCTTCATATCGTGTGCCTCCCACGCGCGCAGCGCCGCCCGATACTGCGGCGAAGCCTGATCCACCACGGTCCCGTCTACGCTTAATTCCCCCGATTCCACCATGGCCAGCGCCTTGGAATAGGGATCTACCGCCACACCGCCAGGCACCTCTACAAGGTTGGCGCGCTCTGGAAAGAAAGCCACCCGGCCGTCAATCTCGCGCACCAGCTGCTTATCTACTCCCGTATCCCGCGGCGCGAGCACCGCTAGCCGCCCCGGAACCGGAATCAGCTGCACCGCCGCGGCCACGGTGGCTAGCGCCGCCGGTACGTTCGGCAGCGCACCCAGCGAGGCCACATACAGCGGCAATGCCAGCATGGTCAGCTTTCCGCTATCGCGCAGTAGCGCCGCCCCTGGAACGTGATCGATGAACCACACCAACGCGCCGGGAACCAGCCAGAAAAACACAGCCCCGCCAAGACCAATAGCTGCAAGTATGCTCAGCCGAATGGGAACCCGCCACGCCCCGAGCAATGCGATGATCGCCACGATGACACCGCATATCGCGAACCCGATGGCTGCCTGTGCATTCCAGATGCCGCCCAGGCGCAACAACGCGCCCCCAGTGCCGACGTGCTCTTCCGCTCGCGGGGCAAACGCGGCCACCGCTGCAGCAGCATCGCCGGGCGCCGCAGGATAGAACATGCCTGGAATGGCCCACGGCAAGCACAAGACCACGCCGCTAAGTGCTACCCGCTTGCGGCAGGTCACCGCCGCGGTCACCACGGCAAAGAGCCCACCCGTAGGGGTAAATGAAGCACCCCACATAGCCAGCCACGCCACCCAGCTGCGCTGTTTTCCGGCCCACGCGATGACCGGTAGCAGCCACGCGGCCACAGCAAGTGACCACTGGCCTTGGAGGAGGCGCTCGATGACGAAAGGATTGGCCACCGCCACCCCCATCGCGCTCACCGCGGAGGCTGTGGAGCGCGCCCAGTGCGCCGCGGTGAGCGCGGAGGACGCGGCGGCGGCAAAAATGAGCACCCGCGCCGCCCACGCGCCGCCTACTACAGCCAAGAAGCCGTCTTGCGGGGCATTGCGGGCAGGCAAACTGCCGCCGCCGAAAGCCGAAGGGGAAAGCGCCGGATGGTCAAGCAGCGCCATATCGCGCCACAGGAACTCGCCGGGCAGGGCGAAGGGCCAGCACACCGCGGCCACGAGGATGAAGCCCCAGGCAAGGAGTACTAGACGCTTAGCCTTCACGGTGGCGGCGCATGTACATATAGGCAGCACAGAGCAATAAGCCGACGCCGATGGCTTTGCCCGCCCAGCCGACGACCATCAAGGCACGAATGGTGCGAATGACCGGACGCACCTCGTCGAGGCGCTCCGCGCGAGTGTCATCGGACCAGCGCATATCGGCAGCGAAGATGGAGCGATCCTCCGTATCGTTATTGGCCACCATGGTGCCGGCCTGCTGTTCGTCGGCAGCGAAGAAAATCTTGATATTTTCCCGCAGATCCACGATGGTGCCGGTGGTGGGTTCCACGGAGATATCGCGGCCGACGGTATAAAAAGGTTCCACCGTGACCCGGTCAGTGGGATCTAGGCCGAGGAGCTTGCGCGAGTCTTCGTCATAAAATCGCTTCGCCGGACCAGAGATGCGGAAGTCCTTAGCGGCCAGCTGCTTTTCGCCGCTACCGGAATCGACCGCCTCGGTGGTGATGTTTCTGCGCATATCGGCCAGGGAAATGGGCTGAATATCGTGGTGGAAGGAATAGGTGGGGATACCATCTAGCTTTTTCGTAGTGGTGAAATCCACCGCCGTGGAGGATTGCGAGGCCAGATCGAAAAAGGGATAGGAGCGCTGCTCGGTTCCGGAGGGGAAAAAGTAGTTGATGCCATCTCGTTCGAAATCTGTGCGGGCCATGCCCGTGTCCACTGCCGGCAGGAGGAATTCCCATTTATCCTTAGGGGCCGCCACAGGGTAGGTGGATTCTCGGTTCAACACGGAGTGCTCGGTGATTTGGGCGAGCGGAGTCTCTCCGGCGAGCAGGCGCGATAAAGAATCAGAGTTTGCGAGCGCATCGTCTTCTGCCACCTCAGCGGTCGTGGTGTTGCGCTCGATGGTCAGCAGGTCATGGTGCAGGTAGCACCAGATGGGTGCCTTCTTTTCTTGGCACTGCGGATTCTTGCTATCGCCTGTGGCCTTGGCGCCGGCGATAAAGGCGGGCGCATCCATCCACACGCCGGCGGACGGTGCAGTGACAGTGTTGATGTTTTGGTCGAAGGCGAGGGGCCGGGTCTGATTGTTATATAGCGGTGGCACCACAGTGCCCAGCACTAAGAAAATGACGGCGGCAATGACAACCCACGCCAGTGGCGAGCGTGGCCAAAGGTAGCGTTTCATTGCAGTAATATGTCCAATCAGTTTCAGGTCGATCCGGGGTTAGGAGCAAGCGTGCAGCCGCAGGCATCTGTGAAAAGCGTACCCCAGCATCTGCCGGAGCTAGACGGTCTACGCGCGGTCGCCTCCCTTGGAATCATTGTCACCCACGTGTCTTTTCAGACCGGAACTGGGTGGGGGTTTGCCGGGCGCTTCGATTTTTTCGTCGCCGTTTTCTTTGCACTCAGCGCGTTCCTCTTGTGGCGCCGCCGCGGCTTGCACAGCTTAGCCGGCTATGCGCGCTCGCGCGTGGCACGTCTTTTACCGGCCTATTATGCCTGCGTGGTGGCGGTGATGCTCCTGCTTCCCGACGCCCACTCACTCACCCTCACCCAATTGCTGAGCAACCTGACTTCCACGCAAATTTATGTGGTCGACGGGTTGGCCCCAGGTCTTACCCATCTGTGGTCGCTGTGCGTGGAGTTCTTCTTTTATCTCTTCTTGCCTGTGCTGGTGTGGCTGCTTGGAACGCTGCCGCGGCGCTGGCGCATTGCCGCCATTATCTTGGCAGGAGTGCTCAGCTGGGCGTGGGGATTCGTGCCCTTTGTAGCCGATTACGCCAAGGACCAGGTCAACTCGCAGATCTGGCCGCCCGCGTATGCCTCGTGGTTTGCCGTGGGAATGCTGGCCGCCGAATTCGAAGAAGCCGGCATCAGTCGGCGAGTGCAGCGGGTGCTGCGGCCGCGCTGGGCGTGGTGGCTTGCGGCGGCGGTGGTGCTGTGGGTTGCCAGTCGCGAGTGGTTTGGGCCGCAGGGGCTTATCCATCCCGAACCCGCGGAATTTTCCCGCCGGATCATGGCGGGAGCGGCCTTTGCCGCAGTCGTGGTGGTACCGGTGGCTCTAGCTCCGCGGGAGAAATCTTGGCTGACCAGCCCACTCATGCAGGCACTGGGTACATGGTCCTATTCCATCTTCTTGTGGCATGTGGCTATCTTGGGCCTGGCCTTTCCCCTTACCGGGGTGCCGCTTTTTAGCGGGAAACCCCTGGACTTTTGGGTCATTCTGGCTGTGACTGTGGTGGGCACCGTGGTGGTTTCGGCCGCTAGCTATACGCTCATCGAGCGTCCCGGCCGGGATCTTCTCCTCGGTCGGCGGCGAAAAGACAGGCCACGCCCGCGGCACACAAGCAGCTAAGCAAGAGCGAATCACCCGCATAGGAACCAGACGTCCACGGCGCGCGGGCGAGGATGGCTCCGGCCGCAGCGACTACGCCGGGGGCGAGATAGGCGCGCGGGATGGTGGTCCAGCGCACTACCAACCACGCAGCCACGGCCGCCACTGTCGCCGGCCAGCCGGTAAGGGCCAGTGCACCAAGTGCCACGGCGGCTGAGGCAGCGCCCCCACGCGGTGCGTGCCAGGCGGGCTGGGACGGGCGGCGCGCGGCCGCCAGGAGGCACAGGCCGAGCGTCAGCAATCCCAAGGAGCCGCCCAAGAGGAGGGTGGCGCGATAAACCGGCTGGGCGGTGAAGGACATATGGAAGTCGCCGGAACGGCCGGCCGGAATGACAAAAGCCTGGGTGGCGGCGTCGATCTCGCGCGGGGTGAGCTCGTCATTGTCCAAATACCCGCGCAGGCCCTTATTAAAGGCGCGTCCGGTGACCAAGAGGCGGTCTTCCTCGCTGGCTTTAATCGAGTATCCAGTGGGCTCCGAGGGCTCCGGCGGGCGCCAGCCCACCTCGCGAAGGCTCACCCACGGTCCAGTGGTGCGCACACGGTGCGTGCCGGGGCTCAGGGTGAGGGAATCACCGGGGGAGTAGCGGTGGGCGTCGATAAGCACGGGCTTGGTGGAATCTACCTTTACTCGCATGGGGCGCGGCGCCGTGAAGTCGCGGATGAGCACACCGGTATCTTGCAGCATCTGCTGGAAGAAGAATTGGTGCACATCGGGGGAGGTATCCGGCACGGTCACTACGCGCTCGACCGGCTGGCCCTCTACCCCTAGTTCCGCGATGCCGGTGCGGTGAGACAGCTCCACGCGAATGGCCTCGGTATCGCCGCCGGGAACGCGTACCTCCTGTGAGCGGAAGGGCTGTAAGTCCACGTCTACTGCGGCGCTGCCGGAGCGCACCGTAACCGTGGTGGCGCTGGTGGCCATGAGCTTTAGGCGCGGCTGGGTGAAATGACCGCGCAGCTCAATCCACCCGGAGTCATCGCCCGGCGCGGGCCACCACGCGGTGGAATTTTCCCCATCCACCGCGGCCGTGGCGGACTTGTGCGGTTGGGCGCCACCGAAGGCCGTGGCATCGGCCGCAGAGGAAGAAACCGCCACGGAACCGCCGTGGGTCTCGACCTGGCTAAGAGGCCCCGCGGAGGGATAATCGCGCAGGCGGTTATTCACGTGGCTGGGGTCGTCTGCAGCCAGGGGTGCGGAGATGGGGCCGTCGAGGGTGCCGTAGTTGCGGTCCGTGAGCGTCGGGGTATCGGTGACGATATCGGCGTCGCGATCGACGAGCTGGCGGGTGGTGGGGCCATAGTGGGCGTCGAGAAGCGCCAAGGCTTCCCCGCCGCCGGCCACGCGGACTGGGTCTGTGGGCCCTAAGGACATGCCGGCGTGGTTGAGCAAGATGACATCGACCTCGCCGAAGCGGTGGACTTCGCTGCCAAATTTACTGGCCAGGGCATCGTCCTCCCCGGTGAAGAGATCGTGGCGCACCATGACCGCGCCGATGCCCAGGCGCTGAAGGGAGCGCACGCCGGTGGCTGGGTCCTCCTTCAGTGCGGCCATGACGCCGTCGAGCCCGCGGATGGCCTCTGGTGGCACGAGCGGAATGGCATCGCGCACGGCCCAAGGGACATCGAGCAGCGGCTGGGCCGGCTCATCGCGCGTCCACCCCCAGGTCTGCCGGGCAAAGGACGCCTCTGGGTAGATAAGGGTGCGGGTATCGGCGGCATGGGTATTGATAAAGTCCGTGGCCTCGTGCCAGTAGGAGGGAACCTCCTTATACGCCCCCAGTGGCAGCAAGCGCTGCGACCATGCCGGGGAGATGACCGCGATGCACAGCAGTAGCGTGAGCGCGCCTACCGTCTGCTTCTTGGTAGGCCGCAAGCTGTGCGGTAGCGGCAGGTGCGCGCAGGCGCGCGCGACGCCTAAAAGCAGTGGGATGCGCACCAGCGGATCGAATTTATGCAGGTTGCGCAGCGCGGCCAGCGGGCCATCGAGAGCATCGAGGTACCACCCCGCCTGGCAGCCCAGCACCGCGATGCCCACCACTAGGACAACTGCCCACACACGCGGCAGTTTGGTGAGCCCGTAGATGCCCACGGCCGCGATGCCCATGGTGACCAGCACGAAGAAGGATTCGGTAGCTAGCGCATTGCCCGCCACGCGCTCGGTATCTACAAACGGTGTCCAGCTCGTGGTCCCGCGCAGGATTTCTGGCAGGTTGAGCCAGCGCGTGGTCACGCGAGCGGATTCGATGAATTCCGTAAACGGCGGGGCGTAGCGGCCAAGTACGATAAGCGGGCCGATCCACCACGCCGATACCGCCAGGCACCCTAGGAGCCAGGCCGCGCCGGGTTTGAATGCGCGGCGGTAGAGCACAATTACCGCGGCCGGGGTGCAGGCGGCGATGGTGGCGGTGGCATTGACCGCACCCATGAGCGCTACGGGGATGGTGGCTGCGGCGGCGTCGCGCCACGTGAGCTTGGCATTGAGGAAGGGCAGGATGACCCAGGGGGCGAGCATGACCGGCCAGGTCTCGGAAGAAATGGCGGTCAGGGTAGAAAGCGCGCGAGGGGAAAGCGCGTAGAGCATCGCCGCCACCCAGACCCACCCGCCGCGCAGGCCTACCTTGCAGGCGAGCTTATGAAAGCCGATGAAGCCAACGCTTAAGACCACCAGCCACCACAGGCGCTGGGCCAGCCAATCGGGCAGTGGCTGGGTCAAAACGAAGAAGGGCCCTTGGGGAAAAAGATAGCCATAGGCCTGATTTTGTAGTTGTCCCAGGGTAAAGGTATCCGTATAGGCGCTCAGTGCCCCGCGGAGAAAGTGCAGCGGATTGGCGGCCAGATCATGCTTGGTATCAGCAGCTGTCAGCCCCCACGGCTGCACGAGGAGGATGAGCGCTAGGGCAAAGATCCCCAGCGGGTAGGGGCGGGCAAGCCGCCCGCGGAGGGTACGCACACCTAGTTGCGGGATCCGTACTCAGGGCCGCCCAAAACCGCATCGGAAGCAGAAACCGCATTGCCTTCCGGCACGGTATCAGTGCCGGAGAACTGCGCGATGCCGATGATGGTGATGACGCCGAGCGCGATGCCCACAACAGCGCTACCGATGGCGGGGCCAAGGGTGCGCTTGTTCAAAGAATCGGTTTCCAGAGCCATGGCTAAAAATACTAGCAGCTATTTAGAAGTATTCTGCCTCATCATCGTCCGCGTCTTCCTCGTTTTCCTGCGGCACGATAAAGACGGGAAGGCCGGCATTGCGCACAATCTGATCGGCGGTGGAGTTGGTCCACCAGGCGCGGAAACCTGTCAGGGCGCGGGTGCCGGTCACGATGACATCCACGTCCAGCTCGTGTGCTGCATCAATGATGGCGGAGGAAATAGTGGTGGCGGATTCCACCAAGTGGGCGCGGCCAGCCAAGCCCAGGCTTTCGGCTAGTTCGATGCCCTGGCGGCAGATTTTCAACGCTTCCTCGTAGGCCGGATCCTCTTCGACGCCGTCCGGGGAGACGGTGGACTGGTGCATTCCAGTGCGGCTGACGGCGCGGGCGGTCTGCCGGGCTACGGGTTCCCAAGCGGTGAGGATTTCCACCGTGGTGGGCCGCAGCAGCTGGGCCGCGTGCTCGAGGGCGCGGCCGGCTCGTTCGGTGCCATCGTAGGCAATTAGCATTGTCTCGCCGTTACTCATGTGGCTAGTCTACCCACCGTTTCAGACAGAAGGCGAGGAATATTGCACACTGGAAGGCATGAAAACTCCGCGCATTCTCGCCAGCCTTGCCCTCGTGACGGCCTTGGGCGCCTGCTCCACCTCCCCTCAGGAGGACACCGAGAGTCAGGACTCCACCACCCCAGCGGCATCGAGCTCACCGGCCGCGACGCAAGAGACGCAAGAAGAGACTTCGCAGGAAGCAGCCCCGCAGCAGGACATCCGCGCCATGGCCGCCTCTGTGTTGATGCCCCCGGTCACCAATTACGACGATGCTAAGGCCAAACTGGATGCTGGCGTGGGCGGAATCTTTATTCCCAGCTGGGCGGATCCCAACCTGCTGCAGGAAGAGGGCCGCGATATTAATGCCCTGCGCCAAGAGGTAGGCCGCGACTTTGAAGTCTCCATCGATTTTGAAGGCGGGCGGGTGCAGCGTTTCTCAGAGATCTTGGGCGATTATCCCGCACCGCAACAAATGGCAGCCGAGCGTTCCCCGCAAGAGGTGGAACAGCTGGCCCACGAGATTGGCACGAGCCTCAAGGCTCATGGCATCAACGTGGACTTTGCGCCGGTGCTCGACGTCGATGGCAATGGCCTAGAGGTGGTGGGCGATCGGTCCTTTTCCACCGATCCAGCACAGGCGGGTGAATACGGCGCCGCCTTTGCCCGCGGGTTGGATTCCGCTGGGGTCAAGGCCGTATTCAAGCATTTCCCGGGACACGGCCGTGCTTCTGGCGATACCCACCTGGCCGAGGCCGTTACCCCGCCGCTGGAAGAGCTGGAGGGACACGAGTTCATTCCTTTTAAAACCGCCCTTCCCCAAGCGCCGCATGCCGCGCTCATGATGGGCCACCTCGCCGTGCCCGGTTTGGGCGATGGCCAGACTCCTGCTTCTATGCTGCCGGAGGCTTATGGCTTGGCTCGCGAGACCCTGCAGTACGACGGCCCTATTTATACCGATGACATCGGTGGCATGAAGGCGATTGCGGATTCGCTCCCGCTTGCCGACGCCGTCGTGACCTCCCTCAATGCCGGTGCCGATATGCCCCTGTGGTCCACCGAGGGCGATATCAATGCGGTAATCGATGCCGTTGTCGGTGCCGTGGACGAGGGGCGCCTGCCGCGCGAGCGTCTCGAGGACGCGGCCCGCCATGTCAGCGTTCCACCGGCCGACGTTGCACCCGAGGCCGCACAGGACTAGGAAAAATACCACTAAAACCGTTAACCTTTAAGGCGTGAAAAAGGCAGAAGGAAAAAACGGTGCTAAAGGCTGGCTCATCGCGCTCGGTGTATTTGTCGTCCTTGTCCTGATCGCGGGTATTGCTTATGCCTGGGATGTCGCGGCAAACCAGGACAAGATTCCGCGCGCCGTTTCCGTCAACGGCGTGGACATCTCCGCCATGGATCGCACCGCCGCCGTGGAGAAGCTCGAAGATGAGCTCGCGGGCGTAGAAACCGAGCCCGTGACCGTTACCTCCGGTGACCTCCACACGGAACTCGTCCCCTCCGAATCGGGCCTTGCCTTGGACAATCAGCGGGCCGTGGACAATATTGAGGAGCCTTCCCTCAACCCTTTCACCCGCCTTTATAGCTTCTTCCGTTCCACCCGGGATATTCCGGTAGAGACCAACGTAGATGAAGCCCAGCTGCAGCCTGCCTTGGAGCGGGTGAAGAAAAACCTTTCCACCGACCCTGTCGATGGCATGTTGGAGCTTAACAACGGCGAGCTCAAGGTCACCGACCCGAAGCTTGGCCAAACCGTGGATGCCGGCTCCTTGCACAACGCGGTCACAGAAAACTGGCTCGATTCCGAGGGCGTGGACGTGGACCCAGAAGAGGTAGAACCGGCCATCAATGATGCGGCCATCGAGGCCATGCGCACCGGCGACGCCGCTAAGGCGCTGGATAATCCGATTACCTTAAAGGCTAAAAATAATGTCACGGCTACCCTGAATAAGCCGGAAATCTCCCAATTCACCAGCATTGAAAAGAAGGACGGCAAGCTCAAGCTCGCCGTGGATACCAACCGCGCGCAGGAGCTGTTGGCGGAGCGCTCTGAGGGCGCCGATGTGCCCGGGGTGAATGCCAAGATTTCCTTCAACGGCAATGACAAGCAGGTCACCCCGTCCGAAGATGGCGAAATCATCGACTGGGAACCGACCATGAAGGATTTTGACAAGCGCGTGACCGGCGATGACCGCGAGTGGGACGCAACCTATAAGCCGGACCCAGCCAAGTTCACCACCGAAGATGCCAAGAAGGCGACCTTCAACGATACCGTCGGTGAGTTCACCACCGAGGGCTACTCGGCTGCCTCGGGCAAGAACATCGAGCTGGTAGCCCAGCAGGTCAACGGTGCCGTGGTCAACCCGGGCGAGACCTTCTCGCTCAACGGCTACACCGGCCCGCGCGGCACTGCTCAGGGCTATGTGGAATCCGGCATCATTATTGATGGCCACTCCGGTTCCGCCGTCGGCGGTGGCATCTCCCAATTCGCCACTACCTTGTACAACGCTGCCTACTTTGCGGGCATGGAAGATACCGCCCACACCCCGCACTCGTACTATATTTCGCGCTACCCCGCCGGCCGCGAGGCCACCGTTTACGAAGGCGCCATCGACCTGCAGTTCACCAATACCTTCAACACCCCGGTCCGCATTGAGACCGACTTCGGGGGCGGCAAGATTACCGTGCGTTTGAAGGGCACCAAGACCGTTGACGTTGAGTCTGTGAACAATGGCCGCTGGGCCAATACCGACCCACAGCCGATGTCTGTGCCAGGCAGCGACTGCTCGCCTTCCTCTGGTGCGCCAGGCTTTACGACGTCTGATACCCGCATCATCAAGGACCTCGGCGGCAAAGAGCTCTCCCGCGAGACCACCACCACGGTCTACGACCCGCAGCCCATCGTCCGCTGCGGCTAGTAGGCTCGGAGCCATGGAAGAGAGAACTCTGACAACGCTCATCTTTGGCAATGTGGTTATCGAATCGAACCTGCGCGGGGCGGAGCTGCGCGTTTACAGCGAAGATTGGCGCGGATATCAGCTCCGGACTGACCTTGGAGTGACGTTCCGTGCCCCGCTGGATAATATCCGTGGCACCGTGCCTCAGCGTGATATGGCCGAGCTTGTGGAGAGATTCTTGAAGCCGGCCGCCGCAGAACTAGAGGCGCACTATCCAGGCGGGGTAGAGCGGGCACAAAAAGAACTTGCCCAGTGGTTAAGCGCCACAGACTAGCAAGAAAATTCCCCCCGAAAATTGGAGCCGACGACGGGAATCGAACCCGCGCTAGCAGCTTGGGAAGCTGCAGTTCTACCATTAAACTACGTCGGCACTGCGCGTTGATGCGCTCCGGCCTACTATACACCTTGGCCTTCGACATGAGTAGAATTGGGGCCGTGCTTCTTTCAGATCGTGATATCCGTTCCGCCATCGACGCCGAAGAATTGGGCATCGAGCCCTTCGACAGCGAGCTTATCCAGCCCTCCTCGGTAGACGTGCGCTTGGATAAATATTTCCGCGTATTCAATAACTCGCGGTATACGCATATTGACCCCAAAGAGGAAATGCCGGATCTCACCACCTTGGTGGAGGTAGAAGAAGATCAGTCCTTCATCCTGCACCCAGGCGAGTTCGTGCTCGGTGCTACGTTGGAAAAGTTCACCCTGCCTGCGAACTTGGCTGGCCGCTTGGAGGGTAAGTCTTCTCTTGGCCGCCTAGGATTGTTGACCCACTCCACCGCGGGCTTCATTGACCCGGGCTTTTCCGGTCACATTACGCTCGAGCTTTCTAATACCGCCAACCTGCCCATTGCCCTGTGGCCGGGCATGAAGGTGGGTCAGCTGGCGATTTTCAAGATGACTTCAGCAGCTGAAAGCCCTTATGGCACGGGTTCGCTGGGGTCGAAGTACCAGGGACAGCGCGGCCCGACGCCATCGAAGTCTTACCTGAATTTTCGATAGGCTTAAACCGGCATTCACATGAGGTCTCTAAGATGGGGCCTTATGCGTATGACTGTAATCGGCACCGGATACCTGGGTGCAACCCATGCTGCCTGCATGGCCGAGCTCGGCCATGAAGTACTAGGCGTGGACGTAGATGAAAATAAGATTTCCGCTCTCAAATCGGGCCAGGTTCCATTCTATGAACCGGGGTTGCCAGAGGTTCTCGAGCGCAATATCGAGGCCGGCCGCCTTGATTTCAGCACGGACTATGAAGAAGCAGCCGCGTTCGGCAACCTGCACTTTTTGGGCGTCGGTACTCCGCAGCGCCGTGGTTCCTATGCAGCGGATATGACCTACGTTAAGGCCGTTATTACGGACCTGGTGCCCAAGCTCAAGGGCGATCACATCATCTTCGGTAAATCTACCGTCCCGGTCGGCACCGCCGCGGAGCTCCAAGAGCTAGCCAATGAGCTTGCCCCAGAAGGCACCACCGTGGAAATTGCCTGGAACCCGGAGTTCCTGCGCGAGGGCTATGCCGTCAAGGACACCATCACCCCAGACCGCATCGTGCTCGGCGTTGGTGAAACCAACAATGAAAGTCGAGCTGAAGAGGTCGCGCGTGAGGTCTATGCCCAGCCGCTCTCGCAAGACACCCCATTTATCGTTACGGACTGGCAGACCGCAGAGCTGGTCAAAGTCTCCGCTAACGCATTCCTAGCCACCAAGATTTCCTTTATCAACGCCGTCTCCGAAATCTGCGAGATTGCGGGTGCAGACGTGACCGCTCTTGCCGACGCCATCGGGCTCGACGAGCGCATCGGCCGCAAGTTCCTAGGCGCCGGTCTCGGCTTTGGTGGTGGTTGCTTGCCTAAGGACATCCGCGCGTTCATGGCCCGCGCCGGCGAGCTGGGCGCCGACCAGGCGCTGACCTTCCTACGCGAGGTGGACGCTATCAACATGCGCCGCCGCGACCGCGTGGTAGACCTTGCCAAGGAAGCCTTTAATGGCTCTCTGCTTGGCCACCGCGTGACTGTGCTGGGCTGTGCGTTTAAGCCCAATTCCGATGACGTGCGCGATTCGCCCGCCCTTGCCGTGGCTGGTTCCTTGTCCTTGGCTGGTGCGGCAGTGACCGTCTATGACCCAGAAGGTATGGACAACGCCAAGAAGGTATTCCCCACTCTAGATTACGCCGCAAACACCGATGACGCCCTGCGCGAGGCCGAGCTGGTGATTTTGGCTACCGAGTGGAAGCAATTCAAGGAATTGGATCCGCAGCAGGCGGGCCAGCTCGTGGACAATAAGCACATTATCGATGGCCGCAATGTGCTGCCTGTCGCAGATTGGCAGCAGGCAGGCTGGAAGGTTGAAGCCTTGGGCCGCACCCTCTAGGTTCTCAACTGCCTAGATACGAAAGGCTGAGCAGCGTCGATGCTGGCTCAGCCTTCTGCTTAGGCTTAAGCTTTTGTACGCTTTGGCACCGTGAAAGCCGCAATGGCTGTGGTGATGGGAACCGCGAGGGTCAATGCCATCGCGCCCACTCCGGAACGCAGCAGTTCCGTTGCGACGAGATCGCTGCTCAGAATCTGGCCGGCAGGGCGTTCTGCTGCGGTAATCAGCATGAGCAGCGGCAAGGTCGCGCCGGTATAAGTGAGAATCAACGTATAGACCATGGAGGCAATATGGTCGCGGCCCACCTTCATTGCGGAGAGGAAAAGCTGTGTAGGGCGGGCATCAGGGGTCGCCTCGTGGAGTTCCGTGATGGTAGATGCTTGGGCCACGGCGGCGTCGGCAAGGCTGCCCAAGGCGCCAACTACAAAGCCGCACAAGAGCACGCCCACGATGGATACGTTGGGCATATAAAGAAGTAGCTTCAGGTTGTCCTCAGAACTGTAGCCTTGTAGCTGCGAACCATCGATAGTGGCCCATGCCAGCACCGCTGCGAGAATGAGAGCGGTGAGGGAACCACCAACCGCCGATGCCGATTTCCAATTTATGCCATGGACGAGAGGAACGGCCAGCAGAATGATGGCAGAGCAGGCTACAAGGGCGGACCACAGGGGATTATGGGCGTCGATAAGAGCGGGGACGAGGAATGCAAAGATCACGCCTAGGCTGAGCGCTAAGCCGATAAGGGCGCGTACGCCATGCCACGCCGCAAAAGCGATAATGACGACGGCGACGATAACCGCCCACAGAGCTAGGCTTCCGGTGCGCTGATAATCAGCAAAAGCATAGGACACAGCGCCGGAAGGGTCATCTGCCTTAGAAAGAACAATTTTGTCGCCCGGTTTAAGCTGCGGATCGCCGGCATTGCCGTAGGTGACCAATTGGGTCATGCGTCCTTCGTCCTCGCCGGAGGTGATATCGACTAAGGCGCGGTCGCACTGCACTTCCTCAGACCCAGGAATGAGCGGCGGTTTATCAAAGGCCTGTCCAGTAAGTTCCGATTGGCAAGCAGAGTGATCTGTCGTGTCGACCGTGCCCTCGACCTGTGGGTGGTTGAGGGCATAGGTTTGCTGAAAATCGGTGGAGGTGTGCTCGGAAGCTGGACTCTGAGGCCACAGCAATGCCATGCCCGCAATGGTGGCTATAAGCGCTGTGACGAGCACGCCGAGCAAGGCTAACCGCCATGGATGGTGAGCTAACGAAGTAGATAGCCGACCCCATGAACTTCGGGTCGGCTGAGGCTTAGGTGCCGCAGAATGTCTTCCCATGCACCATATTGTTATGGATTATTACTATCATTAGCAACTGGCGGGGAAGAAAGCTACTGCTTATAGCTCACCAGGAAGTTGCCAAGGCGCTCAATGGCGTTTTCGATCTGGGATGCCCACGGCAGCGTGACTACGCGGAAGTGATCTGGGTTCGGCCAGTTGAAGCCGGTTCCCTGCACCATGAGGATCTTTTCCGCCTTCAAAATATCCAGCATGAGTTTGGCATCATCATGGATTTCATACACATTCGGATCCAGGCGCGGGAAGAGGTAGAGCGAGCCCATGGGTTTTACCGCGGAAACGCCGGGAATCTCATTGAGCTTCTCGTAGGCGATATTGCGCTGGCGTAAAAGACGCCCGCCGGTACCGGTGAGCTCAAAGATGGACTGCCGGCCACCCAGCGCCACCTGGATAGCGTGCTGCGCCGGTACGTTCGGGCACAGGCGAGTTCCGGCCAGAAGCTCAAGGCCTTCGATGAAGCCACGGGCGTGGTGCTTAGGGCCGGTAAGTACCATCCAGCCGGCACGGTAGCCACACACGCGGTAGGCCTTAGAGAGGCCGTTAAACGTGATGGTGAGAAGGTCAGGGGCTAGCGAAGCGATGGAGATGTGCTGTGCGCCGTCATAAAGAATGCGGTCATAGATCTCATCGGCCAAGATGAGCAGGTTATGCTCGCGGGCGATGTTGACGATCTTCTGCAGCACTTCGCGCGAGTAGACCGCACCCGTAGGGTTATTCGGGTTAATGACAACGATGGCTTTGGTCTTATCCGTAATCTTGGATTCGATGTCCTCGATGGATGGATTCCAATCATCCTCCTCATCACACAGGTAGTGCACTGGGGTGCCACCTGCCAGGGACGTAGCCGCAGTCCACAATGGATAATCCGGTGCCGGGATGAGAACCTCATCGCCGTTATTAAGCAGCGCTTGGGTGGTCATGCTGATGAGCTCGGAGACGCCATTGCCCAAGAAGACATCGTTGATGTCGAAGGGTGGGAAATCCTCCAGCTCGTAGCGGGTAACGATGGATCGACGGGCAGGAATGATTCCCTTGGAGGTGGAATATCCCTGGGAAGTAGGCAGGGCGGCGATCATATCACGCATGATGACATCGGGTGCTTCGAAGCCGAAGACGGCCGGGTTACCGGTGTTGAGTTTCAAGATGGTGTGGCCATCGAGCTCCATACGTTCCGCTTCCGCAGAGACCTCGCCGCGGATGTCATACGCGACGCCCTTGAGTTTGTCGGATTGGTCAAAGATGCGGTGTTTGGGAGAAGTCATGGGAATATTGTGCCACGATTCACAGCCACACAAAATGCTTGAATACCGGCGATGACTATTTTTTATTCCACTCGCTGAACTTCCGCTTGGCCAGATCCATGGCTTGGCCGGTAATTTCGCCAGCTTGCATACGGCGATCGGCCCACATCTTTTCTTCGATCATTTTTTGCTGCGCGCGCTCATGCGCCGTGAGAGCGCGAATCTCGCGCAGCTGCTGCCGCTCAATCTGGCGTACGGATGGTGCATGCCACGAGGAGGGGCCGACCTTGGCGACGTAGAGCATGATCCATAAAATTGGAATGAGGGCGGCTGCAGTGACGCCACCTAACAGTAGCCATGGGTTGCTCATGGTAGCGCTCAAGAAGATCAGCGTGGGGCTTGCTACTGCAAGCACCACTGAGCCGGAGAGAGCAGTCGCAAACTTCGGTTTCTTGCCTGCATTATGGGCACGGGTGACGTCTCCCCGAGAATAAATCTTGACCTCGTGGGAACCACGCGCCGGAATGTCTTGGAAGACGGGCACGAGGTCTTGGTGGGTGCTGGCGCGCATGACGTCATCCGAGCGGTCCTCGAACTCCTCCATGGTTAACCGGCCTTCACCCACGGCGCGGGCGAGGTCATTGATGGCATCGTTGCGCTCGGAATCGGACAGGCGCAGAGTCCGATTGACAGGGGAAGAACCAAAGTTATTACTCACGTTTTCCAGTCTAGGAAAATTCTGCCCTTCCAGGGACGTGCTCTCAGCGAACGCAGCCTATAGTTCCTTGGATTCAGCGTCAGGGGTCTTCTCGTCCTTCTTTTCTTGCTGGTTTCCGCCCACCAGGCTGGCCAAGAATGGGAAGATGGCGACGGTAAGCGCTCCACCGGAGACGAAGATCGAGGCATTCTCGGCCTCCATGATTCCGGAATTGACCGCCAGGGACGTTACCGCCACGATGATTGGCAGACCGGTAGCGGAATACAAACCTACTTGGAGGCGCTCGCGGAAGGTTTCAATATCAGATCCGGTATGCCCAACATTTTCGCGCAAGAAGACGGGCAGGCCACGGGTCACCAAGATGAGAGCTGGAATGCCCAGTACCTTCCACGGATTATGAGCGATGGTATCCCAGCTAATGCTCATGCCGGAGACCACAAAGAAGACTGGAATAAGCATCGAATAAAACACCACATCGAGGCGGTGCTCTAGGCGGCGGTGGAATTCACCCGGGATAATGCGGTTCAAGATGATGCCGGCAGCAAAGGCACCGAGCACAATATCGAGTTCAAAGACTGCGGTAACGGCCATAAGAATGGCCAGAATAAGGATGATAAGACGCAGAATCGTTTGGTTGGTTGAACCCGCACCAGAGATAAAGGCGGTCTTCACCCAAGGGATCGTTGATGCGATAGCCGCTGGCATGATGGCGACAGCAACGGCGATGATGATGAAGAACAACAAAATGATCATCGTCGTCAGCGTGGAACGAGTACCCAGCAATAGTGCCATTGCGGTAATAGGGGCGACCTCACCAATGGCACCGTGAATCATCACAGAGTTGCCCACTTTGGTGCCCAGAATGCGGTCCTGTTTCAGCATCGGCGTGAGCGTGCCCAGCGCCGTTGAAGTCAGTGCCAAGGCGACCACGATGGCACCTGGCACATTATCTACCAGGAAGTAGGCGCCCACTCCACAGGCGAGGGCACAGATTGCCCAAGTGGATAAGGCCGTTCCGGCTTCCTTGGTTTTAAGGGTGGAGATTTGAATTTCAAAGCCCGCGAGGAGAAATAACGCTCCCACGCCGAGCTCCTTGAGCATTTCGATGCCTTCGTCCTCGGCGGCTAGGTCGAGCACCGAAGGACCAATAATCATGCCGAAAATCAGCAAGAGGGCTACCGATGGGAGACGGTAGCCCAACATATAAGAGACCAGCGGCGCCAGCAGCGCCGCGGCCATGATCCAAGCGAAAGAGACTAGGGAGTGTGTATTTTCGGTCGCGCCTGCCGCCAGCAGCAGGGCATCGGTGGGGAGTCCCGCATTAAAATGCATGGACTACAGCGTACGCACCCATGCCCCTGCGCGCCTACTCAGATTCAGGCGGCTGTGGCGCGCTTTCCGACGCCGGCGGTGCCGGAGCCGCCGGCGGTGCCGGAGCCGCCGGCGGTGCTGGCGGCGCAGCCTGTGGGGGCTTCGGGGCCGCAGGCGGCGTCGGTGCCGACGGAGCAGAAGGTGCACTTGGCGCAGGCGCAGCCGGTGCCGCAGGGGCGGTGGGTGCGCTAGGCGGCGTTGGAGCGCTTGGTGCCGCGGGCGCTGCAGGTGCCTTTGGTGTAGGTGCTGCTGGGGCACTCGGTGGGGTAGGTGCGCTTGGTGCGGCGGGAGTTGCCGGCGCTTGGGGAGCTTGTGGTGCAGCTGGAGGCGTTGGCGTTGATGGAGCAGACGGTGCACTTGGCGCAGGCGTAGCCGGTGCCGCAGGGGCGGCGGGTGCGCTTGGTGCCGCGGGTGCTGCAGGTGTGCTGGGAGCTGCCGGCGCCGAGGCGGACGGGGCGGGGGCGCTGGGAGCATCG
>NZ_JAKRDU010000015.1:0-46229 GCF_022347325.1 Corynebacterium nasorum | reverse complement strand
GAACTACCAGCCCGAACCAACGACGCAAACCGCGCCACAACAACAGAATCCGGAACCCATTTCGACTCCACACAATCACCTAACCCATGTCAGGTGTTTCCACGACCACTAGAAATCAAGACGTTGGCCCGCATGAGTAAACCCCAGTGAGGACTCCTCACTGGGGTTTAAACATTTCGAAGAGCTCTAGATGTCAAAAGCCTCTTCCAGCAGGTTCTTCTGCTCAATCTGGTGCACCTTGGCATTGCCGGTAGCAGTCGAGGACTGGGCACGGCGGGAAACGCGAACCATCTCAGGCATATCTGGGATCAGGGTGCGCAGGTGCTCATTGTAGAACGGCCATGGACCCTGGTTGGCCGGCTCGTCCTGTACGAAGCGAATCTGGGTGGCATTCGGGTAAGCCTCAAATGCCTCGCGCAGGCGGTTGAACGGAATCGGGTGGAGCATCTCCACGCGGACGATGGCGATGTCATCGCGGCCGTCGGCCTCGCGCTTCTTCTCCAGATCCCAGTACAGCTTGCCGGAGACCAGCATGATGGTCTTGACCTTATCGGTATCGCCGACCTTCTTGCCGTCAACGTCAACGTAGTTCGGATCATTGATAACGGACTGGAAGCGCTTGACCTCGGTGAAGTCCTCCACTGCGGAGGTGGCCGCCTTGTTGCGCAGCATGGACTTCGGGGTGAAGACGACCAATGGACGCTTCATTTCACCGAGCGCCTGGCGGCGCAGCAGGTGGAAGTGGTTAGCCGGGGTGGAAGGCTGAGCCACGGTCATCGAGCCCTCAGCGCACAGCTGGAGGTAGCGCTCAATGCGGGCGGAGGAGTGGTCCGGACCCTGGCCCTCGTAGCCGTGCGGCAGCAGGAGTACCAGGCTGGACAGCTGGCCCCACTTGGCCTCACCGGAGGAGATGTACTCATCGATAATGGTCTGGGCACCGTTGGCGAAGTCACCGAACTGCGCCTCCCACGCCACCAAGGCGTCTGGGTTGCCCACGGTGTAGCCGTATTCGAAGCCCATGCCAGCGTACTCGGTCAGCGCGGAGTTGTAGACCATGAACTTGCCACCGTTGCCCTTAGAAGCGGCGACGGAGTTCATCGGGTTGTACTCATTGCCGTTGCGTGGGTCGAATGTAACGGCGTGGCGCTGGGTGAAGGTACCGCGGCGGGAATCTTCACCAGCCAGGCGGACGACCTTGCCCTCGCCGGCCAGGGAACCGAAGGCGATGAGTTCGCCCCAGCCCCAGTCGATGCCGCCCTCACGAGAGGACTTCTCGCGATCCTTGGCTACCTTGCCCACGCGCTTGTGGTACTCGAAATCCTCTGGTGGGTTGCCATAGGCGGCACCCAGCTCGGCGAGTTCCTCGGCGGTGATGGAGGTATCCAGGCCGCGGGTGAGCTCCTGGGAGGAGGTGATGCCAGTCTGCTCCTTCGGGCGAGCCTTGCCAGCTTCCTTGTGCTCGGCAAAGACGGACTCCATCTGGTCATGGAAGTCGCGTGCGGCTGCTTCGGCGTCTTCGGCGGAGAGGTCACCACGGCCGATGAGGTCGTTAGTGTAGTGCTCGCGCACTGCCTTGTGCTCGTCGATGACAGAGTAAAGCTCTGGCTGGGTCATGGATGGGTCATCGGCCTCATTGTGACCGCGCAGGCGGTAGACCATGAGGTCGATGAAGACATCCTTGCCAAACTGGCGGCGGTACTCGGCAGCCATCTGGCCCACCCAGACAACTGCCTCTGGGTCGTCGCCGTTGACGTGGAAGACCGGGCAGTCGAAGCCCTTGGCCAAATCGGTGGCGTAGTGGGTGGAACGGCCGGAATCCGGGGTAGTGGTGAAGCCCACCTGGTTATTAACCACGATGTGGACGGTGCCGCCGTTGGTGTATCCGCGCAGCTGAGACAGGTTGATGGTCTCCTGGACAATACCCAGGCCGGTGAAGGATGCATCGCCGTGGAGCATGACCGGAACAACGGTGTGGCCCTCTGGGCCCTTGTCCAAAATGTCCTGCTTAGCGCGCGCGATGCCTTCCATGACCGGGTCCACGGCCTCGAGGTGGGACGGGTTGGCAGCAAGGGTGACCTTGATTTCGCCATCGCCGAACATCTGGAGGTGGTGGCCTTCAGAACCCAAGTGGTACTTAACGTCACCGGAGCCGCCGAGCTGGCCGCCCTTGTAGTTGCCGTCGAACTCGCCGAAGATATCGGCCAGCGGCTTGCCCACGATATTGAAGAGAACGTTCAGGCGGCCGCGGTGCGGCATACCGATGACGACCTCGTCCAGATCCTGGCCGGCGGCGGTATCAATGATGGAATCCAGCAGCGGAATGAGGGTCTCAGCGCCTTCGAGGGAGAAGCGCTTCTGGCCCACGTACTTGGTCTGCAAGAAGTTCTCGAATGCCTCGGCGGCATTAACCTTCTGCAGGATGTACTTCTGCTCCGCGTTGGTGGGCTTCGGCATGCCAGCCTCGAGGCGGTCCTGCAGCCAGCCGCGCTCATCGCGGTCCAAGATGTGGGTGTACTCGGAGCCGACCTTCAAGGTATAGGCGGCGCGCAGGCGAGACAGCACCTCGCGCAGAGTCATCTGCTCCTTGCCGCCAAAGCCACCGACGTTGAAGGTGCGGTCCAGATCCCAAATGGTCAGGCCGTGGGTCGCGATATCGAGGTCGCGGTGATCCGGGTTAGGCAGTCCCGGCTGTACCCAACCCAGCGGGTTGGTATCGGCCAGCAGGTGGCCGCGGGAGCGGTAGGACTCGATGAGCTGCATGACGCGGGTGTTCTTGTCCACGCCGGAGTTCGGCACGTCCTGTGCCCAACGGAATGGCTCATAAGGCACGCCCATGGAGGAGAAGAGGTCGTCCCAGAACGCGCCGTCGACAAGCAGCTGGCCAATGGTGCGCAAGAATTCGCCGGACTCTGCACCCTGGATAACGCGGTGGTCATAGGTGGAGGTCAAGGTAACCAGGCGGCCTACGCCTAGGTCAGCCAAGCGATCTGCGGAAGCACCGGCAAACTCGGCCGGGTAATCCATAGAGCCCACGCCGATGATGGAGCCCGCGCCCTTAGTCAGGCGGGCGATGGAGTGGCGGGTGCCGATGCCGCCCGGGTTGGTGAGGTTAATGGTCACACCAGAGAAGTCATCCATGGTGAGCTTGTTCTTGCGGGAACGGGTAACAATGTCCTCATAAGCCGCAACAAACTCGGAGAAGGACTTGGTCTCGCACTCCTTGATGGCGGCAACGACCAGCGCGCGGGAGCCATCCTTCTGCGGGAGGTCAATGGCTAGGCCCAGGTTGATGTGCTCGGGCTGGATGACATAAGGCTTGCCATCCTTGAGCTCGTAGCGCACGTTCATATCTGGGTGCAGCTGCACGGCCTTGACCATGGCGTAGCCGATGATGTGGGTAAAGGAGATCTTGCCACCGCGGGTGCGCTTGAGGTGGTCATTGATCATGGAGCGGTTTTCCCACATGAGCTTGACCGGCATATCGCGCACGGTGGTAGCGGTAGGAATTTCCAGGGATTCTTCCATGTTCTTAGCAATGGCCTTGAACATGCCCTTGAGCTGGCGCTCTTCGCCGCCCTTGTAGTCCGCAATATGGTCCAGCGGGGACTCAGCCTTCTTTACGGACTGCTGTGCCTTAGCGGACTTCTCCTGTGCCTTGGACACAGACTTATCCACGTTGGTTTCGCGGACCTCCTGCTTGCGGGCGGTAGTAGTACCCTCAGTCTTCTTCGCGGCCGGCTTAGACGGCTTCGCGGCCTCCTTGGCTGGGGCCTTAGACTTAGGCGCGCCGTTTGCCTCGAAGTAGTCGCGCCACTCCTTATCTACGGAGCTCGGGTCCTTGGAGTACTGCTGGAACTGCTCGTCTATCAGCCACGCATTGGGGCCGAAGATATTCGATGTGCTCACGGCAGGTATTCGCCTCATTTCTCTGCTTTAAAATGGTCGTTTATTCGACTTTAGTGCGGCCTTTGTACGAGCGCATACGTCACCCGCCAAAGAGTCTGCCTACATGATACGGGGCATACCCCTAAACTCACTATGTTAGGGGTATCAATAGCCCAACTTTGCGGTTTCTGGCTACCCCTAGCCTTAGGTAAGGGGCGAAAGCTGCTCGCCGGCGTGCTCGATGACCTGCTTGGCCAGCTTGCGATTGGCGGTGGTGCCTAATACCGCGCCAATGCCCATGGGCATCAGCTTGCTTACCCACGCCCACTTGAGGCGTTTGGTGACTTGCTTGGTAAAAAGCTTGGTCAGGCGCCCATTGATGCCAGACAAAGTGGGGCCGGAGAATCGGGACAGGCTAGCGGCCGAGCGCATACCGGCAACGCTATTGAGGTCCCCGACAAACGTATCGACCAAAGCGGACCCTTTCGAGCCGGTGAGCACGACGAGTACAAGGGCGCGGCGGCGCTCGGGGGACTTGATGTCATCGCCACGCAGGTAGGCAGAGGCCAAGATGTACCAAGCCGCGGCCTCTAAGAAAACCACGGACTCGCCAGCGATGGTGGCAGCGCCGGTTACCAAACCAACACCCGGGATGGCGGCGGATGCACCTGCGGCCGCACCGGTACCGGAGGTGATATTAAGGAAGTGCTTGTCAATGAGCTCCTGCAGCTTCTGTGGGCTTGCGCCCTTATTGCGCTTTTTCAGGCTCTCGACATACTTGATGATGACGCCAGATTGTATCGATACCGCGCGGTCCAAAGAGTTGAGCAGGGCAGAGGTAAAGCGGTTGCTGTCCTCCGGATCGATGTCATAGGTATCGACGGTATCCACCTCGGTGGAGTTGTCCTTTTGATCTTTAGTGAATAAACCCATGTGTCCTTCTCTTTCGCTAAAAATTATCCGTGCCCAGCATAGTAAAGGCTGTATTAATGTGCCGCCGCGCCGCAATCAGATCGCCCTGGGCGTGCAGGCCACCTAAGCTAGTGGACATGGTTAGGCCGCACGAGAATTACCGCGATTCCGGGGATGTCTTCCCGGAGGAGTCCTCCGCGGCGGCGCGGCTGAAGGCGGAGCAGGCGCACGAACGCGCCCGCCGCGCCTACGAGGAAGCTCGAAACGCCCTGGCAGATGAGCTTACGGTGCGCACCACCTCTGGTTGGGTACGCGGTGTTATCGAAGAGGATCTGCGCCCCGATCGCCCCATTAGCGCCGGGCCGGTGTTGACGTGGCGCGGAATCCCGTTTGGAGATACCACCGCTGGGGACAATCGCTTCCGCGCCCCGCAGCCCGCGCCGGCGTGGGAGGGCGTGCGCGATTGCAGTCAGTTCGGCCCGCCGGCCCCGCAGCCCACGTATTCCTGGACCGACCGAATTATTGGGTCTGAGGATTGCCTGCACCTAGATATTGTGCGCCCACGCACCGAAAAGAAGCTTCCTGTGGTGGTCTATTTACACGGCGGCAGCTTCATTATGGGTTCGTCTCATATGCTCATGCTTCGCGGTTTCGAGCTAGCCACCCGCATGGACGTGGTCTACGTATCCATCAATTTCCGCCTTAACTCTTTGGGTTATTTGGACCTGCGCAGCCTAGGCGGCGACTGCAGTGCCAACCCGGCGGTGGCTGACCAGATCTTGGCATTGCAGTGGGTGCGCGAAAATATCGCTGCCTTTGGCGGTGACCCTGACTCTGTCACCCTCATGGGCGAGTCTGCCGGCGGTGCGGCCGTATTGACCTTGATGACGAGCCCGCCAGCGGAAGGCCTATTCCATCGCGCCATCGCCCAGTCCCCGCCGATCGCCATGATTCACTCCCGGGCTCAATCCACCTTGTGGGCGCGCGAGCTGGTTCACCGGTTGGCCTTGCCGCGCCGCACCTCGGTAGAGGATTTGCGGCAGGAAAATTTTGCTGATTTGGTGCGCTCCGGCCAGTCCATGATGTGGCGGGCTGGCGAGCTCATTCACCTTAATTCTTGCTATGCGCCCACGGTGGATGAGGAGCTTATTCCAGAACACCCCATCGCCGCCTTTGAAAACGGCCACCAGCATCAAGTTCCGCTGCTCATCGGTACGAACTCGGACGAGGCTAGCTTTGGCAAATTCCTCTTCCAACGCCAAAGCTCCCGTGAGCGCGCCGCCTTGCGCCTATTGGCCTCCTTCGATCCCCAGCATGCCCCTGAGGTGGTTGCCGCTTATGACGGCGCAGTGGCCCGCGAGGACTTTGCGCACCTGCTTGCCGACGCCCTCTTTTGGGCACCCTCCACCCGCATCGCCGCCGCCCACGCGCAGGTGGCACCGACGTGGATGTACCGCTTTGACTTCGCCTCTGCCGTACTCAAGTGGTTGGGCCTAGGGGCCATGCACTCGATGGAGCTGGGCAACGTCTTTGGTGACCCGCATTCTTCGCGTGCGTCCTTCCTTACCAACTGGGGTTCGCGCGCGGAGATGGAAGAACTTACCGCCACCATGCAGCAGCATTGGTCCGCCTTTATCCACGGTGGCCGCCCGAAGATGAGCTGGCCGCGCTACGGGCTCAAGCAGCGGGCCACCATGATCTTTGATGCCGAGGCCTATATTGAAAACGCCCCGCACGAGCTCAAGCGCCAGGCGTGGGAGGGATACCACATGTTGGAGTGGGGAAGTGGGCGTCCAGAGCTGGTGAAATCTTTGGGCTTCCAACCATCCGGGTGGGAATGAAGGTAGACTCCACAGTGACCACGGGCGGCGTCTTGCTAGCCGTGGGGACCTCTGCTTCCGAAGGATGGATTTTAAACCACCATGAGCTTTTTCGAAGATATTGCTTCTGCATTGGATGCCGAGGGCATCGAGTCCCGCGTCAATGATGACGTCATGTTCGTTCCAATCACCTCTGATCTGGAAATCCAATTTATTGAAATCGATCCGCTCCTCCCCGCGGCAAATGTCTATATCGCTGCGGCAGACGTTGATGAAGACGATGAGGAATTTGAGGCAGTCTTGGTCTCCGTCGCCTTCTCGGTAGATGACGCTGTGGAGGCGGTTTCTCGCCACATCGCTACCGACCAAGTGGTCACCGTCCTGCGCGATCTGCTGGAGGGCACCGATGAGCGTATTGCGGAACTAGAGTTTGCCCAAGATGAGCTCAACCCGCACTTGGTCGTGGCTGAAGTGGCCAATGACTCGGAGCTGCGTGTGCTTGTGGAGACCATTGACGGTGTCCCGTCTGCCATCGTCCGTTTCCTTGCTTTCGACTTCGACGAAGACGATCTAGATGACATGGAGGATGAGGCCGTCGCCCTCGCCTGGGAAGTTGATGAAGTGGATGAGGATCTCGATGAGGCCGACCGCCTCGCCCTCTTTGATAACGCCGACTTTGATGATGTCCCCATCGTGGAGGTTCCTGCCGAGGCCCTCGAGCTTGGTACCTACACCGATTTCGATCGCCTCTTCGACGTCCTGGGGCTTGTTTCTGAGCAAGCTTTGGACTGGGAAGCGCAGCTCGTATCCTTCGATGACGAAGACTATGAAGAACCGGACGTCTACGACATCTTCGGTGAGGATGATGGAGACGAGGACGCGGACTACTTCGACAACGATGATGCCGATGTGGACGATGAATCCGAGGGTGAAGCAGCTGAAGAAAAGTAATCACTGCCACCCATAGCCCAGCTCCCCGCCTTCTTGCGGCGGGGCTGGGCTTTTCTTATTCTCATAACATCATTGCAGGTAGGGCTATAGATTATATATTCCTTATTGTCTTGCTACTTTCGCGCGCCGCCAACTAGGCTTTAGAAGGTTCCCGGCCTGTGGTGGGAGTTTCGCCCCAGGCCAAGCCTTGTGAGGAGTGGAAAACCATGGCATTGAACCGCGATACTACGTGGCGATACGTCCTTGTCGTTGTCGCCGTAGCGCTCTCGCTCGCCGCGTGGTTTTGCACCGTCCTTGGTGTGTACTCCACGGTGACCGTGACTTTTGAATCTTATCTGACCGCCAGCGTCTGGGTGCTCCTCTTGCTGGCCGCGGTGCTGTTGTACACCTCGCAGTACGGGTTGGTACCCAATTGCATCCTCTTGTATCCCATCTTCGGTGCCTCGGTAAATTTGCTGTTGGGCTCGTTGACGGTGCGCTCGCTGGTCCCATTGTTCTTCGATGCCGTGGGTACCTCCATCGTGGCAATCATCGCCGGTCCTGTGCTGGGCATGGCCACGGGCTTGACCACCACGGTGTTGGGAGGAGTGTACTTTGCCTATGATCTCGCCTTTGCTCCTGTGGGCATCTTTATCGGCGCCGCCGTGGGTTTGATGGCCCGCCGCGGGGTATTTAATAGGCTCTCGTCGATCATTTTTTCCGGCCTCGGTATGGGCATCGGCTCCGGCGTGATGAGCGTATATGTCCTGATCTTTTCGTTCAACGGGCGACCCCGCCAGGAACCGCAAAACCTTACCAAGTTCTATGAGCTGATCTTTCAAGATGAGCGCCTGGCCATCATCCTGCAAGGCCTTACCTCTGACATCTTGGACAAGGTCTTTACCGTTCTCATCGCCTGCTTGGTTTTGCGTTTTATGCCCAAGGCAATCGCTCGACACTACACGGTGACCTTTAACCGCGAAGTATTGAAAAAGATCCTGCACGCGCCTGACCCGCATGCAGCACCGGATGTGCCGGGGCAGCAGACAAAACAGCCCGTGACCGCTTAGGCGGCTTGGGTTAAGCCGGCGAATAACGACTCGGGGGAGCGGACGGGTTGAAAAGAGCTATCCACGAGCCATACATAGGTGGCATTGGGGCCGCGAGAGACCTCGTGGACGGCATCAACCATCTCCGCCGGCACAAGCGTGCGTACCCAGCCTTCGGCCACGGCAGGTTCCACCGTTTGGCCAAAGTTCTCGGTTATGCGGATGGTGATGAGGTATGCGGGAATGCGGTCTTGCCCAAAGCCGCGCACTCGGGCCTTTACGCGTGAACCCACGCGGTGGCGGGTAATGCTCATGCAGTAGTCTCCGCCCGGTCCACCCGCGGCCGTCGGCAGCTGCTTGAGTGGTGGGCGCCAGGTGGGAGTAGGGCGGGCCAGGGAACGTGGGTGGTGCAGGATAGCAGTAATGGACTCGATGGTGTCGTATTCGTGGTAGAGCAAGTCTGCGGCAATCTCGCTGGCGGAACGTGGCAGGAACATCGGGGTGGACTGGGGAAAGTTCTTTTCTGCGTTGTACATGGCCATCACATTAGAACCCTGCGCGGACACTCGCCCACGCTAGTAGAACACCTGTGCGAACCGAGATTGAAAATGGCTTTCCCGTAACTGAAGGATTAGAGTTGCAGCCGATATGATGAATACGCCAAGTGGGGAAATAAGCCCAGAACAAAAGCCGCAAATTCCACGCGAGATCTGGGTTATGGTCACCGCCGCATTCATCATCGCGCTGGGATACGGTCTCATCGCTCCGCTCTTGCCGCAGTTTGTGGTGAGCTTCGATGTCTCCATGGCCGCCGCGGGCCTGGTGGTTTCCATCTTCGCTGCCTCGCGCCTGCTTTTCGCGCCGATGTCCGGTTCATTGGTGGATCGCGTCGGCTCACGCCGCGTCTACCTCATTGGCCTCATGACCGTCGCGGTAACCACCGGACTCGTCTCCATTGCCCAAAGCTACTGGCACATCGTGGCCCTGCGAGCCCTAGCCGGCATTGGCTCGACCATGTTCACAGTCTCGGCCATGGGTCTTATTGTGCGCATGTCCCCGCCGTCGATTCGCGGCAAGTGTTCTGCCACCTATGCCACGGCCTTCCTGCTAGGTAATGTTGCTGGCCCGGTTCTTGGCGCCAGCCTGTCCTTCCTGGGCTTTCGTTGGCCATTTTTCATCTACGGCGTGGGTGTTGCGCTCGCCGCATTCGTTGTCTGGTGGCAAATGCCTCGCGTCAACCACAAACAGGCCAATAAGGATAAACTGCCGCCCATGCGCCTGCGGGAAGCCTGGGGCGATACCGCCTATCGTGCGGTGTTAACTTCCAACTTTGCGCATGGCTGGATCAATATGGGCGTACGCGTATCCGTCCTGCCTCTTTTTGCCGCCTCTATCTTCCACAATGGCGCCGCGGCATCCGGTCTTGCGCTAGCAGTCTTTGCCGCTGGGAACGCCATCGTCTTGCAATTTTCGGGCAGGTGGTCCGATATCCATGGCCGCAAGCCACTCATCCTCATCGGCCTGGTCGGTTCCGCCATTTTTATGGTGCTCATGGGCATGGCTACCAGCGTCTGGTTCCTCCTGCTCGTGTCCGCCTTCGCCGGCGCATCCTCCGGGCTCATTAACCCCTCCCAGCAGGCCGCAGTGGGAGACATCGTGGGCAATCAGCGCTCCGGCGGCAAGGTACTATCCACCTTCCAGATGGCCGGAGACTTCGGCCAAATCTTAGGCCCCATGCTCATTGGCCTGCTTGCCGACGCCTCCGGCTTCCCCCTCGCCTTCACCGTCTGCGGCGCCATCGCCTTCATTGGCATCATTGCCTGGGCATTCGGCCGCGATCCGCACGCTGAGGTAGGGAATAAGCCGAAGCGGGTGCCGCAGGAGAACTAAGCATTTGGAGTTGGGCTAGAAAAGTTCAGCCAATTGGGAGACACATAGATAAACGAAGGCGACGGAGATAATCGCCATCAAGGTGTTGACGAACCAGCCATTTCTCCATTTCTTTGGCGTGTGTCTGGTATTCAGCAATACCAGGAGGGTCAGGCCTAAAAAGGGCATGAAAAGTGAGCCGAGGACTCCATAAGCGATGATGAGTCCAGTTGGCTTTCCAAGGAGAAGCAACAACATTGGTGGAAAGGTTAGCCAGATGAGATAAGCGCGGTAATACTTTCCACCGGTACTTGTCCTCGGATCGCCTTGCGGAATCTTTTTGAGGTGGCCAATATAGTCGGCGAACATGAGGGACACGCCGTTCCAAACACCAAGGCAAGAGGAGAATGCGGCAGAGAAAAATCCGATGATGAACGTTTTGGAGATGAAGGTTCCGTAGCGGTCCTCAAGTACATCCGCCATATCAACGAGGCCCTGATCGTTATCGGATACGGCGACGTTGGCGCTGTAAAGAAGCTCGGCGCCCAGAACGAGTGTAGCCAGAACGAAGATTCCGGTGACTGCGTAAGCTACCGAATTGTCCATACGCATAACCTTCATCCATTTCGGCGTGTACCATTCCTTTTCCCGCAGCCAGTAGCCGTAGGCCGCTAGCGTAATAGTGCCACCCACTCCGCCAGCGATGGATAGTACATAGACAAAGGACCCATCCGGAATTTGTGGCACTAAGCCACCGATGATTTCGGGAAGGTTAGGGGCAGTAATGGCGGCGATGCCGACTACAGTGACAAACATAATCCCGACCAAGATGGCTGAAAGTTTTTCAAAAAGCTGATATTGGCCAAGCCAAGTCAGGACAAAACAGGAAATGCCGGTGATAATTGCCCACATTTCGAGACTGGTGTTCGGGAAAAGAGCGCTGAGGGCCAGTCCCGTGCCGGACATTGCGGCGGCGCCGTATACGAGTCCCCAGATAGCGATATAAGGGGCAAAGTACCAAGCAGTCCAACGCCCCAGCTCACGCCAACCATGGAACATCGTGTTTCCGGTGGCGAGGCTGTACCGTCCGACACCTTCGACCAGTACAATCTTCATAATCGTGCCGATGATGACCGCCCAAAGGAGCGCGTAGCCAAAGCGCTGGCCGGCGATCATCGTGGCCACCAGGTCGGCCGCACCGACACCCGTCGCTGCGGCCACTAATCCCGGACCGACTAAGGTCCATTTTACTCTGGCCTGGGCGGTTGTTTCTGCGTCGTTCCTGCTGCCTGCAGGCCGGGCAGAATTTGATTCGTGGGTATGACTCATGGCGCCCTCTCGATCAGTTGTGTTTCTAATCACTATAGGGAAGGTGGTGCTTTTCTATCAGGAAAACGCAGATTTCAGTTTTCGATCGGCCGTCTATGCCACCGTTCTTCCGGCAGCGTAGAGCGCCTTGGGCATTGCTCGCTGGAGCTTCCATTCGAATTGGATCGGCTTTTCTCCATGGTGTGACACATAATCCACAGCGCCTAAATAGGTATAGGCGCTCGCTGTACCGACTTCGTTTTTCTTATTAAAGCGCGAGGCTATGAGAATCTTGCCATCACGATTCTGATGGCCGATGTAGCGTTTAGCCGCCTTCGACTTCAGCGTCGTTGTTGATTGAGATTCCCAGTGCAATAGATCGGGTGAAATTGGATAGTCTCGGTAATTCGTAGAGGCACTTACCTGTTCGTCTTTTTGAAACGTCACCAAGAACAGGTCCGTATTGATATCCGGGAAGTATTTCACGCCCTCGCGGGGAAGGTTTACAAGTTGTGCAAGGCTCCTAGTCTCCAAAGCGCCAATTAGTTCGGCCAATGAATAATCCGCGTGCGTTTCCAACACAGACGTCTCGCTATGCTGCGGAATGATGCGAGAGGAGTCACTGGACAGTTGCATAACCTGTTGCAATTCCCAAGCGACCTGCGGGTGCTGGCGCAAAATTGTCAGAGCCTTGTCATAGGAACCGGGATGCGGAGAATTTGAGTTCGCCCAGAACCCGAGGACGAGCATTCGGGTGAAGGCTTGATCGGATTGGACCATGTCGGCGTAGTGGAGATCTGGGGTGGAAAGGATGCGCAGATAGGCGTCGACTCGGTGCGGATCGTTGACGTGCAGGAAAACCCGAATCCGATTGAGCAGAAATGTTTCAGTCTCATTGGCGTTCTGCTGAATAAGGCCTTCTTCTCGAAGAAGCCGCGTCCACGAATATTTTGAGGGGCGATAGATATCTTCTAGCTGGAGATTTGATTCCTCAAGGAACTCTTTAAGATCTGTAGTTCGAATTTCAGAAAGTAATGCACGTACTTTGCGTAGTGAATTTCGTGAGATCTTCTTGACATTGCGAAGAACCTGCTCGGTTGTCGTTTGGTCTAGCTGAATATGTGACCCCGGCGGAGTTGTGGGAAATCCCTGTTCAATTTCTTCGGTTAAGCGCTTGCCCCGTTTCCGTGTTAGGGCATGGAACTTTCGCTCGAAATCAAAATCCGCATGCTGCTGGCCAATGAAATCGAAAATGACACAGGAGTCTTTACCTGGAGATAGACGGAGACCGCGACCTAGTTGTTGCAGAAAGACCACGGGGCTTTGCGTCGGGCGGAGCAAAAGTAGGGTGTTAACAGCAGGAATGTCTACGCCCTCGTTAAATATATCTACAGAAAACAGAACTTTGACCTCACCCGCCTCCAGATCTCTAATGGCCTGGGCCCGCTCGGCGGCGGAGAGTTCGTTCGTTACAGCGCGCGCTGGGATTCCAAATTGTTGGAATTGCGTTGCCATATATTTTGCGTGAGCGATAGTGACGCAAAAACCGATGGCTTTCATCTCCGAGAGATCGAAAATGCGCCGGTTAAGCTCGTTAATAATGAAGCGGGTGCGCTTTTCTCCTGCTTTGATGTAGAACTCGGAGAGCTCTCTGGAGTTATAGTCTTTCTTGCCTCGGATCCAGGTCAACGAAGAAAGGTCCGTCCCATCAGCGATCCCGTAGTAATGCATGGGAACTAACAGCTGCAAACGCAAAGCATCCCACAAACGCAGTTCATGGGCTACGCGATAGTCAAAGTACCTTTGAACATTTTCGCCATCACCACGTTCCGGCGTAGCTGTTAAACCTAAGAGCTCTCGTGGTTGGAAGTGGTCTAAAAGCGCGTTATAGGTGGGAGCTTGTGCGTGATGAAACTCGTCGATTATTACGACATCAAAGCGTTTGGGATCTAGCTTTTCTAGACGGGAAGCACTCAGGGATTGCACGCTGGCAAAGACAAAATCCCAACGGTGCGGCTCGGCGCCGTCGACAAGCAGCTCGCCAAAGTCTGCGTCTTTGAGAACTTCCCGGAATGTCCGTCGGGCTTGGTGAAGAATTTCCTTCCGGTGAGCCACGAAGAGCAATCGGGGACGTCGTTTCCATTGTTCGCAAAGATTTCGATAATCCAGTGCAGCAACTACGGTCTTTCCAGTTCCTGTCGCAGCTACCAGAAGGTTTCGATGTCGATCCTTTATCTCCCGCTCTGACCGCAAAGCCTCGAGCATTTCTTCCTGGTATGGGTAAGGCGCTACCTCTAGGCCAGAAAGCTCCAATTGGCGAAGTGCTCCGGACGATTCACCGCCTCTGGCTATGCGCAGAGACCGCTCGAGACGCTCCATGTCACTATTTGGGACGAAGGTTTTAAAGTGGCTGTCGTGCCAGTAACTATCGAAAGTCTTGATGAACTTATCAATCACTTCCGGTGTTGCGGTGTTAGAGCCGCGGACATTCCATTCCCAACCATCGACAAGAGCGGACCTTGACAGGTTAGAACTACCAATAAATGCAGTGTCGAAACCGGATTTTCGCCGGAACAGCCAAGCCTTGGCATGAAGGCGAGTGGATTTGTGTTCATAGCAAATTTTCACGTCTACCTGATACTTCTCTACCAATCGCTTGAGCGCGGCTGCGTCAGACGCACCGCAGTACGTAGAAGTAAGAAGGCGGAATGGGATTTTGTTATCGCGAAGATACTCCAGCTGTCTATCGAGGACGCTAATGCCGGAATTCTTGATGAAAGCGCACAGCAGGTCTACCGAATCGGCCGTTTTAATTTCTCTTTCGATCTCGCTGGTTAAACTAGATTCTCCCCGGGCATTGGTAAATAGTGCGCTCTTGGTGAGTGAAACGTCAGGAAGGAGGGGAGGATCCGCTAATCCGGAGTTGTACACAGCATAGAGGAGCTCCTCGGAATCGATTCCTTCATCATCGCCCAGCAGAAGCGCAATGGCGTTGATGAGGGCAACGCGGTCCTCGGGCGACTTCAAACCGCGGAGACGGTGCTCTAAGAGTGAGCCGATGTGTTGAGAAACCGCCGAAGTATAGCGGCCCTGAGCTTCCTCATCGGAGCTTCGCCCGATACCGAATCCTGCAGCAGGGTGTTGGTTTAGCGTTTCCTCCATTCGCTCGCGAATACGGGTCGTAATGGGGGTTTCGTATACACCGAAAGGTAGGGAGGAATCGGGATTGATGCTCATAATGACCAAATTCTAAAGGCTGGGCATCCTAAATTGGCATAAGAGAGGATTAGTGACTAAATGTTCTCCCGCTGGTGTTGCGTTTAGCGGAGGATATCCGCCGAATGCTGGCGAAAGGACACTATGAAAAAGAATCTTTCGTTCCCTAGTTGTGAGTAGAAGCTAATGCTTCTACCGCTGGAATATCAGCGGGAGCCCAGTTCAAACTGGTGGCCTCTGCGGGGGTAACCCATTGTGTAGCGTCATGGTCGGTCAGGCGGAGGTCGCCGTCAATAAGCGTGCAATAGAAAGTCGTTAGCTCAATAGTGGCGAATTCGTACTCGTAGGTTGTTGTCGCGACCTTGGCTCCCACCTCGGCTTTGAGGTTGAGTTCTTCGTGTATTTCTCGAGCTAGGGCTTGCTGAGGTGTTTCACCAGGCTCGATTTTTCCACCTGGGAACTCCCAGTAGCCTTCTAATGGCTTGCCTGGCTTCTTGCGGCAGGCGAGGAAGCGCTGACCGTCATGGAAGACAGCGCCGACGACGCGAATGGGTTTAGACATGACTCTATTGTGCCTTGGATCTCGAAAACGTCTAGACAGTGATCTGTTACTTAGATAACATGTCCCCAATGTTCGCGTAAGGCTGTCACGCGGGCTTGATTTTTGTAGGCAAGCTTGAGGGGACGGTTTTACTGTGACTTCTACCGAATCGGTTTACTCCTCCATCCAGAGCCATGACGGGGAAATCCCGCAGCCTGGGGGACGGTGGAAACTCTTTTTATATAGCGCGATTGGCGCGTTCGTATTCTTCCTGCCGGTGACGTATCAGGATAAGCGCTCCATTCCTTTGGACCACATGGTCACGATGGTGCGTGAGGGGATTCCGGCGGCGGTGCCGTGGATTATCTTTGCTCTAGCCGTCTATGGAACGGTGCGCAGTTTTACTACCGGCGCCTTTAAAGAGAGCGCGCTTCAGGCAGTCTTTGCGGTGCTCAATATTGTGGGCGCGGTGGTTTCGTTCCTGATGGTCATCGACGCGCTGCCGTGGGTGCTCGGTGACGAGGACCTGGTGCCATTTTTGTGGAACTCCATTGCCACTCCGGTAGGCCTTATCGTGCCGATTGGCGGTGCTTTCCTCGCGTTTCTCATTGGCTTTGGTTTGCTGGAATTTGTCGGCGTGCTCATGCAACCCATCATGCGGCCGCTGTGGAAGACGCCGGGGCGCTCAGCAATTGACGCGGTGGCCTCGTTTGTAGGCTCGTATTCACTGGGAATTCTGGTCACGGACCGCGTCTATCAAAAGGGCGGCTATACCGGGCGCGAGGCAGCGATTATTGCCACAGGCTTTTCGACGGTCTCTGCGGCCTTCATGGTCATCGTGGCCAAGCAGCTTGACCTGATGAAGGTCTGGGGCACCTACTTCATTGTCACGCTCATCGTGACCTTTGTGGTTACCGCCATTACCGTGCGCATTCCGCCGCTGCGCACCATTCCGGACGAATATTTTGCGGACGCACACCCAGACCCGGAAAAGCCGGTAGAAGGCTCGCGCATCAAAAACGCGTGGCGCGAGGCGATGCTGGCGCTACAACGCGCGCCGTCGTTGTGGGAATCCATCTGGGAGAACTTGCGCGATGGTGTACGCATGGCGGCGGCCATTGTGCCTTCCATTATGTCGGTGGGCCTCATCGGCCTTTTGCTGGCGCGCTTTACACCCATCTTTGAGTGGATTGGCTACCTGTTCTACCCATTCGCGTGGGTAGTGCAGCTGCCGGAGCCGGTACAAGCGGGCAAGGGTGCGGCCATGGGAATTGCGGAGATGTTCCTGCCCGCCACCGCAGTGGCAGGCAGCGACAGCATGGTGCTCAAGTTCGTCATCGGCGTGGTGGCAGTTTCTGCCATTATTTTCTTCTCCGCGCTGGTGCCCTGCATCCTGGCTACCAAGATTCCGGTGAAGCTGACCCACCTGTTCATCATTTGGTTTGAGCGCGTGGCGCTGACCATTCTTATCGCCACGCCGATTGCTCACCTGCTGTTTTGATTTAAGAGCTAGGCCTCGATGTGGGCCGTGACGATGTCATCGATAAGCCGCGCCGCCGCTTTGGCGGTGCGGTTATCTATGTCGAAGGTGGGGTTGAGCTCGACGACGTCCACCAGGGCCAGCTTGCCCGTTCGTGCAATAGCTACGGCCATGGCGCGGATGCGCTCATAGGAAACGCCGAGGGAGGCTGGGGCGGATACGCCCGGCGCGGTAGAAGCCGGTAGGACATCGAGGTCGATGGACAAGTGGACCTTGTCCTTGCCCTCGGTAGCCTTGGCGGCTAGCTCAGCGCACTCGGCTGGGGTGAGATTGACTAGTTCCTCGTCCAGGGTGATGGCGACGTTCAGGCTCTCTGCCTCGTCGAAAAGCACAGCGGTGTTGTTGGGGCGGGAGATTCCCAACACGGTGTAGTCGAAGTCGTCGGAAAGCTCCGAAATCTGCTTGAACGGGGTGCCGGAGGTGGCTTGGTCCGCGCGGCGCAGATCGAAGTGAGCATCCAGGTTGATGATCTTGGTGGCGCCTACCGCGCGGTAGAGGCCGCGGTGGGAGCCGAAGGCGGTTTCGTGTCCGCCGCCCAGGATGATGGGGAGGGTGCCGGCCTCGACGAGTTCCTGCACTTTATCGGAGAGCGCGTCGTGGGAGCCGTCGAGGTCGTCGGCCTGGGTGGTGATCGTGCCGGCGTCGGCAAGCGCATGCTCATGGTGCACCGCCAAGGAGCCAAGCGCGGAACGCAGCGCGGCTGGGCCTGCGGCTGCACCTTGGCGGCCGCCGTTGCGCAGCACGCCCTCATCGGAGGCAAACCCCAGGAGGGTTACTGGGGCGGGGGATTCGGTGGACTGATTGATAACGCTATGCCAACGGGCATGCTCTGGGCCAGGGCCATCGGAGCGGCCGGACCATTCGGGGGCGGGGGTGAAAAGTTCAGCTTTTTCAGTGTTCATGGTTTTCGATGTTAGGTAAAACCGCGGCATGTGGCAGGAAACTCTGCCTACAATCACTAAGCGTGAGTACCAACAGAGTCCCAGCGGCGCGTCACGCGATGGAGATCCTCAAGCTTTTGTCCACCATTGACGTCCCTATATCTGCTTCCCGCATCCAAGGTGAGCTCAACCTGCCGCGCTCGTCTACATACCACCTGCTGGCGGAGATGGTTGATGCTGGTTTTGTGGCCCATTTGCCGGAGCACAAGACGTATGGATTGGGCCTGGCGGCGTATTCTATGGCTTCGGCCTATGTAACGCAGCAGCCCTTGGTGCGCATGGCCACTCGGGATTTGGAACAGTGTGCGGCGCTGGTGGGTGGATCGGGGCACCTGTCACGTATGGCTGGTTCGGAAATCTTGTATTTGCAGGAGGTGCGTGCGGCGGGTGCTACCTCCTTGGTTACTGAGGTGGGTGTGCGCCTGCAGGCGCATAAGACGGCGTCCGGGCGCGTGATGCTGGCGCATCTGCCTGATGCGGAGGTGCGCGCCGCCTTTGATACTGCGGGAGGTGGCGGCTTTGCTGCATTGAAACAACGTTTGAGTTTGGTGGCTGCACGCGGGTGGGACCAGGAGATCGAAGAAATTACCCGCGGTCAGGCCTCTGTGGCGGTGCCTATCTTGGATCACTTGGACCGTCCGGCGGCGGCGGTGGCGGTGACGTATCCGGTAGGGACACCGGATGTGAAGGTGGACGCCGCCATTCGGGCTCTGCTGGAGGTATCGGACAAGGTCGCGGCCAAAATGTACCGCAATCGCAAAAAGTGAGGTAGCATACACCTATCGCGTTGGGCTGTCGCGCGACACATATTCAACTATTGATCCTATTCAAGGAGATTTGCCATGCCTAACGCCTATCCGTCCACCGTGACCGTGAATGTCGGCGCGCTGAGCATCGAGGATGTCGTTGCCGTTGCCCGCTATGGCGCGCAGGTGGAGATTGCGCCTGCAGCCCTAGATGAGGTGGCTGCTACCCGCGAGCGAGTGGAAGAACTAGCACAAGATCCCACCCCGGTCTATGGCATTTCCACCGGCTTTGGCGCGCTCGCTCGCCGCCATATCCCAGAGGAGATGCGCGCCCAGCTGCAGCTTTCCCTGGTGCGTTCGCACGCTGCGGGTACCGGCCCGGAAGTGGAAGAAGAAGTCATCCGCGCACTGATGTTGCTGCGCCTGTCCACCTTGTGCACTGACCGCACCGGCGTGCGCCCCGTAGTGGTGGAAACGTATGCCAAGGCCCTCAATGCCGGCATTGTTCCGGTGGTGCGAGAGTATGGCTCGCTGGGCTGTTCCGGCGATTTGGCGCCGCTTGCTCACTGTGCGCTGGCCCTGTTGGGCGAAGGTGAGGTGCGCGTGAACGGCGAGCTGCAGGATGCGGGCGAAGCCTTGGCCGCAGCTGGCATCGAGCCGCTGCAGCTGCGCGAGAAGGAAGGCCTAGCGCTTATCAACGGCACCGATGGCATGCTGGGACAGCTCTGCCTGGCCATCACCGACCTGCGCGCGGCTGCAAAGACCGCCGATATTGCCACCGCCATGACCGTGGAAGGCCTGCTGGGTACCCTCGTGGTCTTCGCGGATGACCTGCAGCAGCTGCGCCCGCATCCGGGCCAGGCCGATGCTGCGGCTAATATCCTCCAGGTGGCCGAAGGCTCTGAGATCTTGGAGGCCGCGCTCGAGGAGTTTAAGAAGAATCAGGTGCAGGATGCCTACTCCGTGCGATGCGCCCCGCAGGTAGCTGGCGGATTCCGCGATACCTTGACCCACACCGCCCAGGTGGCCGAGCGCGAGCTGGCTGCCGCGGTGGATAATCCGGTGGTGACCAAGGATGGTCGCGTGGTCTCTAATGGCAACTTCCACGGCGCGCCGGTGGCCTATGCGCTTGACTTCCTGGCAATTGTCACTGCGGACCTCGCCTCCATTTCTGAGCGTCGCACCGACCGCTTCCTGGACCCGGCGCGCAACCGCGGGCTGAACGCCTTTCTTGCCGACGACCCCGGTGTCGACTCCGGTCACATGATTGCCCAGTATGCCCAAGCCGGCATCGTGAGCGAAATGAAGCGCCTTGCCAACCCATCTTCGGCCGATTCCATTCCTTCCTCTGCCATGCAGGAAGACCATGTGTCCATGGGGTGGTCCGCCGCCCGCAAGCTGCGCAAGGCCGTTGACGGCTTGCAGCGCGTACTTGCCGTGGAAATCCTCACCGCCGCCCGCGCTATTGACATGCGCGAGGGCACCCCAGCCAAGGGAACCGGCGCGGTCATCGCCAAGCTGCGCGAGACCGTCAAGGGTCCAGGTGTGGACCGCTACCTATCGCCGGAAATCGAGGAGACCGTGCGCCTGGTTAAGGAGGGTGCGCTTGTCGAAGCCGTCGAGAACGCTACCGGAAAGCTGCGTGATTAATATGTCGACCATTTCTTGGCACCCACAATCTGAGCCCAACCCCTTGCCGTTTTCCCCTTTTAAAGCGAGCACAGTGCCGCGCCCCATCGGTTGGCTTTCCAGCGTAGATGGTGAGGGCCGCGAAAACATCGCGCCCTATAGCCAGTGGCAAAACCTCACTTTCGATCCACCAATGGTGATGTTTTCGGCCAACCAATACCCGGATGGTCGCCGCAAGGACACGGTGCTTAACGCGGAGGAAACCGGCTGGTTCGTGTGGAATATGGCCACCTATGATCTGCGCGAGGAAGTCAATAAATCCGCCCAGGTGCTTGACTATGGCGACAGCGAGTGGGACCGCCTTTCCGTTACCAAGGAATATGCGGACAATCACCACATTCCCATGGTGAAAGAATCGCCAGTGAAGTTCGAGTGCCAGTACAAAACCACGCTGCGCGTGCCCGGCAATTCTAAGGTGGGCAGCATCGACCTCGTGGTGGCGGACGTGAAAACCATCCATATCGATGAATCTGTCATCGATGAGGAAGGCAAGCTCGACATCCTCAAGATCAAGCCCATCGCACGCATGGGCTACTTTGACTACACCGTGGTCACAGAAAAGTTCGAGATGCGCGTGCCTGGTTCCGACGACGCCGCGCGCGCCGGGTTAGAGGGCAGCGCGTAGTGCATCGGCCATAGCCCGCTGACCCGCGTGGGTGGGGTGCATGGGAAAGGAATTAGTCTCCTGGCCCGTGAAATCCACCCACGGTGAGGGGGAGCAGGCGGTGTGGTCTAAGGCGGCGTCGGCAAGCACGTATATAGCCCCATTGCGCTCGGCGGCCTCGCGCACCGCCTGATTGATGCGCTCGATGGAGCGTGCCAACCATTCCCGGTCACTGGCCGGGATTTTTTCAATGTAGGGGCAGGTCTCGCCACGCTTAATCAATGGCAGGTAGCCGGTGGCTAGGACCTTCGCAGCGGGGGAGCGGCGGTGGATCTCCTCGTAGACCTTGTCTAGGCGGCGGGGCAGATCGCGGATTTCCAGGTCTATCTGCGGGCCGGATTCCGCCTGACAGATATCATCCGTGGCGCATTGGGGAAGGCGTACGAAGCTGGCGTCATTGCCGCCGATGGACAGGCTCACTAGGTCTGTGTCTTCCCGCAGGGCGTCGACCTGGGCGGGGTGTTCGCCGGCCGAGGAAAGCACATCGAGGGTGCTAGCGCCCTGGCAGGCTACATTGGTGAGCTCCGCGTCCATTTCCTTGGCTGCAAGCTCGGGGTAGGAATCCTGAGCGCGCACGCAGGTATTGGGCGGATCGAGCGGCAGCGTGGTGGATCCCATGGCTGCATAGGAATCCCCCAGCGCGACATAGTGGGGTGGCTGCGGCTCCTCGGCGGGGGTGGAACAAGCGGCGAGGAGGGCCACGGAAAGGAAGGGGATGTACCGGCGCATGCAGGCCATCGTAGATCATCCCGCAGGTGTCTCATATACGAGACAGTTGGGGTGCATGTGGCATGGTACACAGAGCTGGGTCACAGTACTTTATGACATGTGACGCTGAACAAGTCCTCGGGGACAGCCCCGGGACACCGGCCTAGGGGACTTGGGAGGGCGTCGAAAAAGCACGAAGAAAGGAAGCCATGTCTCAACCACGCGAAGTACGCGCCCCGCGCGGAACCGAACTGTCCGCCAAGTCCTGGCAGACCGAAGCGCCCTTGCGCATGCTCATGAATAACCTCGACCCCGAGGTTGCCGAGCGCCCCGAGGACCTCGTGGTCTACGGCGGCACCGGTCGTGCAGCGCGCAGCTGGGAAGCCTTTGACGCCATCGTAGAATCCCTCAAGGACCTCGAATCCGATGAAACCCTGCTGGTGCAGTCCGGCAAGCCGGTGGGCATCTGGAAGACCAATGAGTGGGCACCGCGCGTGCTTATTGCTAACTCCAACCTGGTGGGAGACTGGGCTAACTGGGAGCACTTCCGCAAGCTCGAGGATGAAGGCCTGATGATGTACGGCCAGATGACGGCCGGCTCCTGGATCTACATCGCTACCCAGGGCATCCTGCAGGGCACCTTCGAGACCTTCGCAGCCGTGGCCAAGAAGCGCTTCAACGGCACCCTGGCCGGCACCTTCACCCTGACCGGCGGCTGCGGCGGCATGGGCGGCGCACAGCCGCTGTCTGTCACCCTTAACGGTGGCGCCTGCCTCATCGTCGACGTTGATGAAACCCGCCTGAAGCGCCGCCAGCATAAGCGCTACCTCGATGAGGTTGTCACCGACCTAGATGAAGCACTCAAGCTGGTTCTTGACGCTAAGGAAAACAAGAAGCCGCTCTCCGTAGGCCTGGTAGGCAACGCCGCCGAGGTATTCCCAGAGGTCCTGCGCCGCCAGCGCGCCGGGGAATTTACCGTGGACATCGTCACCGACCAGACCTCGGCCCACGATCCATTGTCTTACCTGCCCTCTGAAATCACCATGGAGGACTGGCATAACGAGGCCAAGGCAGACCCGACCACCTTTACCAAGAAGGCTCGTGAGTCCATGGCGGCCCAGGTCCAGGCCATGGTCGAATTCCAAGATGAGGGTGCCGAGGTCTTTGACTATGGCAACTCCATTCGCGATGAGGCTCGCAAGGCCGGCTACCAGCGCGCTTTCGAATTCCCCGGCTTCGTCCCGGCTTATATCCGCCCACTCTTCTGCGAGGGCCTAGGCCCGTTCCGCTGGGCCGCCCTGTCCGGTGACCCAGATGACATCAAGGTCACCGACCAAGCGCTCAAGGAGCTCTTCCCGGATAACGAGCACCTGCACAACTGGCTCGACGCCGCCGAGGAGTACGTCGAATTCGAGGGCCTGCCGGCACGCATTTGCTGGCTCGGCTATAACGAGCGCCACAAGGCTGGCCTGCTCTTCAATGACCTCGTGCGCGAGGGCAAGATCAAGGCTCCTATTGTCATCGGCCGCGACCACCTAGACTCCGGCTCCGTGGCCTCCCCGTACCGTGAGACCGAAGCCATGCTCGATGGCACCGACGCTGTAGCTGACTGGCCTCTGCTCAACGCCATGACTGCAGTTTCTTCCGGTGCTACCTGGGTTTCCCTTCACCACGGCGGCGGCGTAGGCATGGGCCGTTCCATCCACGCCGGCCAGGTTACCGTTGCGGACGGCACCGAGCTTGCTGCGGCTAAGCTGCGCGCCGTGCTGACCAATGACCCGGGCATGGGCGTTATCCGCCACGTTGATTCCGGCTACACTCGCGCAAAGGAGGTCGCCGATGAGCGCGGCGTCCGCATTCCAATGGAATTCAAGGCAAGGGACTAGATGAGCACACTTTTTACCGGCATTTCAGAACTCCGTACGGTCAGCGAGCGCGGCACGCTTAACGACGCCGCCCTGGTAGCCGAATCCGGCACCATCTCCTGGATTGGCCCGGCATCCGAAGCGCCGGCCGCCGATGAGAAGGTGGACCTGGGTGGCCGCGCCGTCCTGCCGGGATGGGTCGATTCGCACACCCACATGGTCTTCGACGGTGACCGCTCCGCTGAGTTTGAGGCCCGCATCTCCGGCGGCTCCTATGAGGCTGGCGGCATCGCCGTAACCATGGACGCCACCCGTCAGGCCGGCATCGACCGCCTGGATAAGCTGGTGGCAGATCGCGTGGCCGCTGGCCGTCGCGGCGGCACTACCACCTTCGAGACCAAGACGGGCTACGGCCTCAACACCGAGTCCGAGGTAGAGGCCGCAAAGGTCGCTTCCCGCCACGTAGATGACGTGACCTTCCTTGGCGCCCACTTGGTGCCGCCAGGGGCAGATGCGGAAGACTACCTCGACGAGGTCGTTGGCCCGATGCTTGAGGGAGTAGCTCCCTATGTGCAGTGGATCGACGTCTTCTGCGAGCGCGGAGCCTTCAACGAGGAACAATCCCGGCGCGTACTGGAAGCCGGTAAGAAGCTAGGCCTTGGCCTGCGCGTGCATGGCAACCAGCTGGGCGAAGGCCCAGGCGTGGCCCTAGCCGTGGAGTTGGGTGCGGCCTCGGTAGACCACGTCAATCACTTGAGCGACGAGGACGTAGAACTGCTGGCTAATTCCGATACAGTGGCCACCATGCTGCCGGCTTGCGATCTTTCGACTCGCGAGCCGCTCGCCCCAGGCCGCAAGCTTCTCGACGCCGGCGCAACCCTCGCCATCGCCTCCAACCTCAACCCCGGCACGTCCTATACCTCCTCGATGAACTACTGCGTGACCACCGCGGTCCTCCAGCAGTACCTGTCCGTTGATGAGGCCATCCACGCCGCGACCACCGGCGGGGCGACCGCTCTGCGCCGCCACAACGTGGGCAATGGTCTCGACCCGCAGGGCCGACCCGCTAAGGGCACCATCGTGGAAGGCGCCGCCGCCGACCTGCACGTGCTCGACGCCCCCAGCGCCGTGCATTTGGCCTACCGCCCAGGCATGCCGCTGAGCTATCGCACCTTTATCGCCGGAGCCTAGCGCTCTTCTAGAAAGGTCGCCGCTATCTGATATAGCCGGCGGCCTTTTTCTTTTGTCATATGTAGCCACGCGTCCTTTTTGCCGATAAAGACTGCGCGCGATCCATCCGGATCTTCCACCATAAAGAGGGTTTCTTCGTCTTGTGCACCGTGGACAGTCCACGACTCTGGGTCGTAGAGGCGACGAAAGCGCCCTAGCTCTAGCTCTACGTCCTGGCGGGTGATAGCCGGTGGCCGGTAGGGGAGGTTGTCGGGACCATAGTCCTTTCGCGGTCCTTTTCTTTCTCCGCGTTCAAAATCGCTATAGACCTCGCTCACCTGGGCACGCACCAGCCCATTGTCGTCCTCGGTGGATTCTATGCGCAGGCATAAAGGGTGCCGAGGCCGTGAAGTAAAACAGGAGTATAGGTGGCCTACCTTAGGCTTATCGACGACACTAAAAGTCACAAACTTGCCCCGGGATGCGAAATCAAACTCCACCGGAAAGTAGGTCGTTTTCTCGTTGTCCACCACGCTGCCGAGGCTAAGAAGCTTTGGGCGTGCGGCGTATTCCGTGCAGTGAAAGCGCACTGGCTCTAGCTCTACCACATAAAACTCAAAATTATCCTCCACCCCGGTTATGCGAAAGACGGGGTTTAGATGAAAGCGCCGGTCTGTTATGTGTACAAATTCGCCATTCCGCGGCCTTCGGCTGCGCCTAGTGGGATAGATCAGGCCCGTAGACAGCGAGGACAAATATAGGTCTACCGGCGGGTCCAGTTCCGTGCTGAACCCTGGATAAGAACTTAGCTTGGCACGGATACGTGCTTGGTCGTCAAGGAATCGTGGGCGCGGATGACTCATAGGCTGCACAGTAGAAGACCGCCCCGACACCACGTTTCGGTGTTTTCGAACTGCTTCGAACAGGGCAGGAAATCTGGGCTAGGAAAGCCTAGGAGCTGCGCAATGGAGTTTATAGCTGCAATCGCGTAGGGTTGGTGAAGCAATGAGCATTACCGATAACGCCACCGGCGGCGTCAACGAGCCGGAAGATTTTAAAAAGTCGGAATCTCAGGACAACTCGCAAGGTGTCACCAAGGACACCAGGGCTGCGAATACTTCTGAGGACACCGGCGCTGAGTCTCAAGACTCGGCCAACCACAACTCCCAGGGGTTCGCACATCTTGGCCTGCCAGAGAAGATTCTGGAAGCCGTTGCGAAAGTAGGCTTTACCAAGCCGTCCCCCATTCAAGAAGAAACCATCCCGATCTTGATGGAAGGCCGCGATGTAGTCGGCCTCGCCCAGACCGGTACCGGCAAAACCGCGGCCTTCGCGCTGCCGGTTCTGTCGCAAATTGATGCCAAGGCCCGCCACCCGCAGGCACTTGTGCTCGCGCCCACCCGCGAGCTGGCCCTGCAGGTGGCAGACTCCTTCCAGTCCTTCGCCGAGTCCCTCAAGGGCGTCGAGGTACTGCCTATCTACGGCGGTCAGGCCTACGGCATTCAGCTATCCGGTCTGCGTCGCGGTGCGCAGGTCATCGTGGGTACTCCAGGTCGTGTCATCGACCACTTGGAAAAGGGCTCGCTGGACCTGTCTCAGCTGCAGTTCCTCGTCCTTGATGAGGCCGATGAGATGCTGAACATGGGCTTCCAGGAAGACGTTGAGCGCATCTTGGAGGATACCCCGGACCGCAAGCAGGTGGCGCTTTTCTCGGCCACAATGCCGAACGCTATCCGTCGCCTGTCTAAGCGCTACCTCGACAACCCTGCCGAGGTCACGGTGAAGTCCGAGCGCCGCACCAATGACAACATCACGCAGCGCTTCCTTCTCATTCCGCATCGCGCGAAGATGGATGCTTTCACCCGCATCCTTGAGGTCATTAATTATGATGCCATCATTGTCTTTTGCCGCACGAAGCACGAGACCGAAGAGGTAGCCCAGACCCTGCGTGACCGCGGTTTTAGCGCCGCCGCCATCAACGGTGATATTGCACAGGCGCAGCGCGAGCGTACCGTCGATCAGCTCAAGGATGGCCGTCTGGACATCCTCGTGGCTACTGACGTTGCTGCTCGTGGCCTCGACGTCGATCGCATCACCCACGTGGTTAACTTCGACATCCCTAACGACACCGAGTCCTACGTGCACCGCATCGGCCGCACCGGCCGCGCGGGACGCTCTGGCGAAGCCATCTTGTTCGTCACTCCGCGCGAGCGGCGCATGCTGCGTTCCATCGAGCGCGTGACTAACGCCCGTTTGGAAGAGATGGATCTGCCGTCTGTCGACGAGGTTAATGAGAAGCGCAAGGAAAAGTTCGCGCAGTCCATTACCAACTCCATGGACAATAAGCAGGCTGACTTCTTCCGTACCCTCGTGCGTAAATACTCCGAGGACAATAATGCGGCAATGGACGATATCGCCGCGGCTCTCGCAGTCATGCTGCAAGGCGGAAAGAACTTCCTGATGGAAGACAAACCGCTTCCGAAGCCAAAGCGCGACCGTCGTGACGATCGTAAGCGCGACCGTGATTTCAAGGGCGGCGGCAAGGGCCGTGGTCCGAAGCGACCCGATGGGGATTTTGAGACGTACCGGTTGGACGTCGGCAAGCGGCAGAATGTGCGGCCTGGCGCTATCGTTGGCGCCATTGCCAACGAAGGTGGCTTGTCCGCCAAGGACTTTGGCCGCATCACCATCGCGGTAGGCCACACCTTGGTGGACCTGCCGAAGAATTTGGATCCAGCTGTGCTCAAGCGCCTAAAAGATACGCGCATTTCCGGCCAGCTCATCAATATTCAAAAGGACACCGGCCGACCACCACGCCGTGATCACGGCGGTGGACGCAAGCACGGTGGACGCTGGCGCGACTAAATTTTTCGACTCAATGGGCCTCTTCGGAGGCCCATTTTTCGTGCCCTGTGACCAGCAGTTTTACTATAAACGGGGGTAGCGTGTCGGGGTAATTTTGTATACTAAAAGCGAAAATATGTTCTAGGAAACTTCTGCGGGGGAAGTCTATGAATGCGCCCTACTTTGCCAATACCAATCCACAAAATTCAACCTCACGAGCAGCGACAAAAATACGCAAAGCCGAATACCTGTTATGGAGGCGCCTGCATCCAGATCCGGATGATGATATCGAAATCATTAGCCAATCGCTGTCGGACCTTACCGGTACGCGGCAGTCGCGAATTAGAAATATTATCTTCGCCTTTGAGCGCTTAAAAGAGCTACCACACCTTCAAGCGCGGCAGGAAGAGCTCTACCACCTAGATTTAGACCGCTTAATAACTATCGACCAGACACTTTCCAAGCTGGGGGAGATTGACGCCGAAAAACGGCTGCTTATCGACGCCGAATTAACCACCTACCTCACTCCCAAGCGCCCCAACCAAAAATTGCCGTCCCATCGCAACCTGCGGCGTAAGTTGCGGGACCTTATTGTCCGCCTCGATCCCACTATCGCCGCGCGCGATCCACGTCGGAAGGAGTCCTATAATCTCGAGCCCACGGGAGGGGAGTGGGCCGCAGTTTGTCTCGACGTGGGCCTAGAAACCGCCGAAATCATTGACCGAAATATCCGCAGCGTGGCTACGGAGAAGGACATTTCCTTGGCCCAAGCGGCAGTTGCTCTGCTCACCGGCAAGGCTGAAGCCAAGGCGAAGGTGGTGCTCAATATGTACCGCTGCGATCTTCCTGATGCGCCAGCCTTCGTTCAAAGTTTGGGTTGGGTCTCGCCAGAGGTTGCCGACGACATGCAAACGCGGGCGACAACCGTCCGCGATATGGAAAAGGCAGCACAGGACGAAAGTGGAAACTACGTAACGCCGCCCCATATCCGTGCCTTTGTGGAAGGACTCGACGGAACCTGCCGATGGCCCGGCTGCACGCGACCAGCAATGGCTTCCCAGATGGACCATCGACACGACTTTGCCGAAGGAGGGCCTACGGCGGCGGCCAATCTTGCGTGCCTATGCCAACATCACCACAACATCAAGACTGATGGGCGGGCGTTTTATATAAAGGATCCGATTAGTGTGGGGACATAGTCTGGCTTTTTGAGGATTCCACGTGGGTCTATGACGAAGCTAGCGGGCCACTCGCAGCGAAAAATCGGAGGTGGGCGCAGACGGTGGCGCAGGCGACACAGCGGCGTCGGCACAATGCGCACGAGGATGCACAGAGATTGAAAGAAGAGCTGGAAAACGAGAAACGGGACAGCGAAGAAACTGTCCCGGAAGAGTAGATGGCCTTCTAGAAGACCAATTAGAAGTGGACGTACATCAGGATTAGGCAGATGATCCATAGGAGGTTAAATACGCCACCGAACGCGGACAGTGGCTTCTTTGCCGCCGCGTAGTCAAAGGTTTCGTTTGACTCGAGGGAGGCCATTGCCTTCTTCTGCTTAGGGATGATGACGAAGAAGAGCAAGCACCACGCGACGATGGCAACCAAGATGGCGATGTGGAAGTTTACCTCGGACTTGTAGGCGCTGATATCGGAGAGAAATACGCCGAGTCCGAGGATAGGCACAATAGCGGAAATGTAGCCATAGGTATTGGTTATGTTATGCAGAACGCGGGCGGAGCCTAGTGCTGCGTGCTCACCTTGTGCTGCCTTCGCCATTTGAGTCTGAAAGCTGGAGGTAGATACGCAGACTGGACCGATTAAGAGAATAGCTGCGGCCACGTGGAGGAATACAAGGAAAGTAGTCATTGAAAGAACCCTTCAATCGCGGAAAGTTGTCACAATTACCCTAATCAATTTCCGGTGAGTAGGGCTATCCGACATTGCCTTTGCATGGCGCGCACGTCCGCGGAAGGGAGCGGAAGCGAGTACTTGCGGGCGATGTCTGCGAGGCGGCGAGAATATTCGCAGCGGTTGGCCGGCGGAAGCCATTCGGCAGGAAGAGCATCCGACTTTTCTTGGTTGAGCTTGCGGCTGGTGGCTACGAGATTGAGCGGATCGTTGCCAAAGCGCACTTTGGTCTCGCGGTCCCACCGGGAAGCACCCATGTCATAGGCCGCGGAGAGGGGAAAGATGTGGTCGATCTCAATGGGTGAGGTGGCAGGAATGGTGGTGCCACTATAAGGGTCATAAATTGACCCACTGCGGGCGTGGCACCCCTGAAGGGGATCGCTGGCTTGGCTTTCCAGAATGACCTCACGGGTGCTACAGGCACCGTGGGGCTGCCAGATGCCGAAATCATCGCGATTGTAACCAGCGGCGTTAGGGCGTGCAGCTACGGTATCGACCTCAAAACGTGGAAAAGGCCACGCATACCATGCACCGATAAGGACGGTGACGCATGATAGCGCGGCCAGATAATAGGACTTCATGTCCTATTGGACTGCGTGGAGTCCGTGTTGGTTCCGATTATTTATCGGTGACCTTTTCCGCGGCCTCCTCGAAGTCGAGGCTGGAGTCCTTTTCCACGAGTTTGGCCAGTTTGGTGGCCTCTTCAAACTCGCTAACAACTTCCGGTGCTGGCTCCTTGGTGAGCTTGGTGACGATGACGGCCACGATGAGGGCCAGGAAGAAGCCAGGAACCATCTCGTAGAGGGTATCGGAAAGCGGAGACATGCCCCAGCCGATGGCCACGATGGCCCCGGTGAGCATGCCGGCAATCGCGCCGGTGGCGTTGAAGCGCTTCCAGTACAGGGACAGCAAGATGATGGGGCCGAAGGCGGAACCGAAGCCTGCCCACGCAAAGCCGACAAGGCCAAGGATGGAGTCAGATGGGTTGATCGCCAAGAGGGCAGCAATGACCGCGATGGCGACGATTGCGGTGCGGGAGAGGTTGATGAGGACCTGCTCGCTGGGCTTCTTCTTAGCAAAGATGAGGAAGAGGTCCTCGATGAGGGAAGTAGAGACGACGAGCATCTGGGAAGACATGGTGGACATGATGGCGGCTAGAACCGCGGTCAGGATGAAGCCTGCGGGCAGCGGATGCATCATGGCCTGTGCCATGTCGAGGAAGATGGTTTCGAAATTGTCCTGGTCGGTGATGCTGTGGCCGGTTTGGGTGAAGTAAACGGTGCCAGAGAGCGCGACGAAGATTGCGCCGATGACGGACAGACCCATCCAAGTCACGCCGTAGAAACGGCCTTGGCTGGCGTCGGAAGGCTTACGCAGCGCCATGAAACGGACAACGATGTGCGGCTGGCCAAAGTAGCCCAAGCCCCAGGCCAGGTTGCCGATGATAACGCCGGCGGATACGCCTGCGAACATGGAGAAGTAGCTGTCATTTTCTACTACGCCATCGGTGCCATAGGGATTATTGGCGGCAAACGAGAAGATCGAGGATGGATCGCTGAGAGAGACAATGGCCATGATCGGCACGATCATCAGGGCGACGAACATAAGAACGCCCTGGACGACGTCCGTGTAAGACACCGCCAAAAAGCCGCCGACGAAAGTGTAGAAGATGGTCACCGCAGCGATGACGAGCATGCCGGTGAGGTAGTCGCCACCGAAGGTGGACTCGAAGTAGCGGCCACCGGAAACCATGCCGGAGGAGACGTAGAAGGTAAAGAAGAAAATAATGATGGCTGCGGAGATGATGCGCAGCAGGCGGGACTTATCGTGCAGGCGGTTTTCAAAGAAGGACGGCACGGTAATGGAGTTGGCCGCGATTTCCGAGTAAGAACGCAGGCGCGGTGCGACCCACTTCCAGTTAGCCCAGCAGCCGACGAGCAGGCCGATGGCCATCCACAGCTCGGACATGCCGGAAAGGAATAGAGCTCCGGGCAGGCCCATGAGTAGCCAGCCGGACATATCGGATGCGCCAGCGGAAAGAGCCGCTACGAATGGGTGCAGGCCACGGCCGCCCAAAACATAATCGTCATATTGGTCGGTTTGTTTGTAGCTCCAGTAGCCAATGGCTGCCATTGCGAGGAGATACACGATCATCGCAATGACGTACCAAGTTGAATCTTGCACGTTTTACTCCTTGTAGTGATATGTAGGACATATTCACGTTAACGGGGTCACAAGGTTAACCCAAGCGAAAATACAGGTGTGACGCATGTCTCCGTTTGGATTTTCTATCGTTCAACTGGGAAAAGGAGAGAACATAACGAGCGTGTAACAAAATTGGCAGGGCTGCTATGCTGGCGGTTATGGCTTCTTACCTCGTGCATGGACTGTGGCTCCCCGTTACGGGGCTTGGTCTGTGGATTGAACAGGTAGAAGGGCACAAGATTGTCATGCCCAATGCCGTTCCTGAAGGCACCTTCCCGCCAGCGGTGGAGTCGATCCTGGGGAAGAAATCTTTCCGCAACCGGGCGCGGGTCTCGCTGCGCACACCCAAGGGCAAGGACGTGTCCTTGATGGTGCCGATGGCAATGTTCGGCCCGGAAGAGGCTGTCGCGGCGCTTGCTCAGATGGAACACCTGAATCACAAACCGCCTGCCACCATCGCCCCTGACCTTCAGTGGCTGCTCCATGCCTACAGTGGCCTATGCAAATTCGTGCGCGCCGGGCGCGTGACGTTCCGGCTGGCCTACCAGGCCAATGAGTGGTTCCCCATGTGGCAGCTGGCCTCCGGCTTGGGGGAGCGCGGGTGGCTTGCAGAGATGATGGCAGCCGCGCCCGGCATCTTGCATGTTAATAATCGGGCACTGTCGGATGACATGGCCGATGAGCTCACGCACTGGATCGCGTTTCGAGAGCTGCGGCCCGTGGCGGAAGCACCGCGGCCGATGCCGTGGCACGAGTTCGCCCGCGCCCTGCTCGATACGCGGCCGATCCGGCGTGGGCGCGCGCAGCTTTTGCGCGGGCTCAATGAGTGGAAGAATTCCATCTACGAGGTGGAACTCCAATTGGTCTACATCGTGGAAGAACCGGCAGAAGATGACCCGGATGCGGCCAAGTGGCCGGTGCGCGTGCGGGTGCGCTCGGGCACGGATGCTCCGCGGCCGGTGTCAGCGCAGAGTCTGGATAGGGCGAGCGTCGAAAAGCTGAGGGAAGCCCACCGCAAGGCCGTGCGCATCGCTCCCACGCTGGGGGAGACCGCACAACTGCCGCAACCTGGCGATGGTGACTGGGATGTCTACTTAGAAACCCACCAGCTCACCCATTTTGTCACTCACGAGGTGGACAAGCTCAAGGCCAGTGGCGTGACTGTCATGCTGCCCAAGGCCTGGGCGCAGATGGAAACGAAGGCCAAGCTGGAAACCCACGAGGCCCGCGATCCGGCCGAGGCCGCCACTAAAAAGCACATTGGCATGAATAAGCTGGTGGACTATAACTGGCGCATGTCCGTGGGCGATGTGGAGTTGACCGAGGAAGAGATGGAGGACTTGGTCAATTCCAAGTCCGGACTTATCCAGTTACGCGGCAAGTGGGTCATGGCCGATAAGCAGGTTGTCTCCCAGGTCTCCGGATACATGGATGCGCTGCGGGAGAAGTCCCTGGCGCGCAAGAAGAAGGAACTTGAGCAGCTGGCCGCTACCGCGGAGATAGCCAAGCAGCTCGGCGAACCCGGTTGGGAAGCCTTAATGGCGGACGTGGAGCAGCGCCGCCAAGAGTTCAACGAGGGCGGCGAAGAACACGAGCAGGTTACCGTGGCTGAGCTGCGCGAACTCGCGCTCGAGTCCATGACTCAAGAGCCGATTGAGTTTACCGGTAGCACCTGGCACACGGCCCTGCTCGGCGGGGTGGATAAGGTCGCCCCAGAGCGCGTGGACATTCCCACATCTGTTCATGCGGAGCTGCGCGAGTACCAGCGCCGCGGCGTCGACTGGTTGTACTGGATGTCGCGCAATGGCATAGGCGCGGTGCTTGCCGACGACATGGGACTCGGCAAAACCCTCCAACTACTGTCCCTTCTCGCGGTAGAAAAAGAGCGCGGTGAGAAGACCGGCCCCACACTCGTCGTGGCGCCAACCTCCGTGGTGGGAAATTGGGCGCGCGAGGCGCAGCGCTTCGTCCCCGATTTCAAGGTCATGGTGCAGCATGGTCCAAGTCGCCCGCGGGGCGAGAGCTTTGCCCAAGCCGCTACTGAGTGCGACCTGGTTATCACCACATATGGCACCGTGGGCCGCGATTTTAAGGACATGGGCGAAGTAGGCTGGCAGCGCGTTGTCCTAGATGAGGCCCAGGCCATCAAGAACTCTGCGACGCGCTCGTCCAAGGCCGTGCGCTCGCTGCCCTCGGAGCACCGCGTGGCGCTGACCGGTACCCCGGTGGAAAATCGCCTCTCAGAGATGCGCTCCATCCTGGACTTTTGTAACCCCGGAGTATTGGGCACCGCCTCGTTCTTCCGCAATCACTTTGCTAAGGCCATCGAGCGCAATGATGACGAAGAGATGTCTGAACGCCTGCGCCAGCTCACCGCGCCGTTTATCCTTCGCCGCGTGAAGACGGACCCGAATATTATCGACGATCTGCCTGAAAAGTCCGAGCAAATCCTAACCGTGTCCATGACCACCGAGCAGGCTGCCCTGTATAAAGCACTGGTCAACCAGGTGAAAAAAGACCTGCAGGAAGCTACGGGAATGAATAAGCGCGGGCTGGTGCTGTCCTCGCTCACCCGTATCAAGCAGATTTGTAATCACCCCGCGCATTACCTGGGCGATAGCTCGCCGGTGACGATCAAGGGTAAGCATCGCTCCGGCAAGGTTAAAGAACTCATGCGCATCGTGGACGAGGCCACTGAATCCGGCGAGCGCCTCTTGGTCTTTACCCAGTACAAGGCCTTTGGCGATATCCTGCAGCCATACCTTAGCGATCAGCTCGGCCGGGAGATCCCCTTCCTCCACGGCGGGGTTAGCAAAAATAAGCGCGACCAGATGGTGGAAGACTTCCAGTCCGAGGATGGTCCGCCGGCGATGATCCTTTCGCTCAAGGCCGGCGGTACCGGCCTGAACCTGACGGCTGCTTCCATCGTCGTCCACATGGACCGCTGGTGGAACCCGGCGGTGGAAAACCAGGCGACGGACCGCGCCTTCCGCATTGGCCAGCGCCGCAATGTGCAGGTATATAAGATGATCACCGCGGGTACGCTGGAGGAATCTATCCAGGACATTTTGGATGGTAAGACGCAGCTGGCCGGCGCCGTCGTGGGCGAGGGCGAGGGCTGGCTTACCGAGCTGGACCCAGATCAGCTGGCCGCACTCATGAGCTACCGGGGGAGGGAGTAATCCATGGCTGTTAAAGGCGATGACAACGTTATCTATGCCAATTTTGGTACCCGTAAGCGGGTAAGCACCCCGGCTGAGGTCAATCACGTCGACCGCAGCGGGCGCATCCTGTCCACGACGGCCTCGCGTATCGCGGCCTTTACCTCCCACGGTGCGGATCGCGGCCGGATTACCCGCGGCCGCCAGTATGCCGAGGGCGGCCACGTCGTGGGACTGGAGGTGCGCAACGGCGCCATCCACGGCCGCGTGGCCGGCTCCCAGAATGAGCCCTTCGCGGTGCTCATCCAGCTGCCGTACCGCAATAATGACGATATTGCCCAGCTAGCCACCGAATTCGCCCGCACCCCCAACTCCATTGCCAATGCACGCAAAGGCCTGCTTGCCGACGCCGCCCTAGACACCCTTTTCGCCCCCGAGGCCGAAGACCTGCGCCTGACCTGTGACTGCCCGGACGGCGAGTACGTGTGCAAGCACATCGTGGCGGTGGGCGATAAGCTCGCCACCCGCGCTGATGCGGACCCGGCTGTCATTTTTAATATGCGCGGTCTGGACTTTGCCCGCCTAGAGCGCATGGTCCTCGAACAGGCCAAGACAGTCAGCCGCGAAAGCTTTACCCCAAGTGGGCTGTCCGAGGAAGAAAAGAATGAGATCTTCTGGAACGGCCGCGAGCTGCCGAAGCTGCCGCAGCTCAAGGTCGCCCCGGCCATCGATGACTCCGATCCGGACCTCTTGCGCAAGGCCATGCGTTCGGTTTCTCATACCAACCTGGATCTCTTGCGCGCGGTATCCGATATTGAAGACCTCTACTATCACCTCTCGCACTAATGACTGCTACGACGTTTATCCATACCTCCGATTTTCAGCTGGGCATGACCCGGTGGTTCTTGAAGGGCGAGGCCCAGGGCCGATTTAATGATGACCGCGAAGCCGCCATCATGCGGCTGGGCGAGCTGGCCGAGGACACCGGGGCGGAATTCATCGTCGTAGCCGGCGATGTCTTTGACCACAATTCGCTTTCCCGCGAAATCCTCGCCCGCGCCACGGAAATGTTTAAACGCCTACCTGTACCGGTCTACGTCCTGCCCGGCAATCATGACCCGCTGGTGGCGGACTCGGTCTTTTATAAGACCAGCGCCGATAATGTTCACGTTATTGCGGACTCCCAGCCGATTGAGGTGGCCCCCGGTGTGGAGCTGGTTGGCGCACCGTACCTGTCCAAGCGCGCGAACCACGACTTAGTCCGCCACGCTCTCGAGCCGCTGGAGCCGGCCGAGGGCATTCGCATCGCCGTCGGTCACGGACAGGTGGATTCCCGCTCCGGCGAGGATGATGCCGATACCATTGACCTTGCCTTCGTTGAAGACTGCCTGGATCGCGGGGTGATTGATTACCTGGCGCTCGGCGATACCCACTCCACCGAAAGCCTCGGCACCACCGGCCGAGTGTGGTTCTCCGGCAGTCCAGAAACCACGGATTTTAAGGAAACGAGCACCGGCGGCGGCGAGTCGGATTCTGGCAATGCGCTGGTGGTGCGCGTGGGGGATGAGGTGGACGTCGACAAGCGGCGTATCGGCCGCTGGACCTTTGAAGCTCTTGCTGCCGCGGTGGACTCCGCCGAGGATGTGGACCTGTTCTTGGCACGCTTGGGCGAGTACCCGGATAAGGTGCGCACGGCCGTGAAATATAGCCTGCGCGGCACGCTCGGCGTCGATGCCCACGCCCGCCTGCAGCGCGGATTAGATGAGTACGAGGCCGTATTTGCCTCCCTTCGCCCCCGCGAGCGCACCATGGATCTCTACCTCGAGCCCAGCGAGGAAGAACTAGCTAGCCTCGATATTTCCGGCTACGCGGCCGAGGCCCTGCAGGAGCTGCTGGATAACCGCGAGGATCCCGTCGCCCGCGATGCTGCCAACCTGCTATTCCGCCTGGAGGGACAGTCCTAATGCGCATTCACCGCCTAGAACTTAATAACGTCCGGGGCATCGAGCACTTGGTCCTCGATGATCTGCCCGAGTCCGGCGTCGTGGTCATCCACGGCGAAAACGAGGCCGGCAAATCCACCATCGTGGAGGCGCTCGACGTGGTGCTCACCGAAAAACACAGTGGCCGATCCAAGCGCATTCGTGCCTTGCAACCGGTGGGCAAGGACGTGGCCCCGGAAATCACGGCTGAACTTAGCGTAGGCGACTACCGCTTTAGCATTGCCAAGCGCTGGCTTTCCAAGAAATCTTGCGAGCTACACATTTCTTCCCCGCGGCCGGCGCAATTTACTGGCAGTCAGGCCGATGATGAGTTGGAGCGCATCCTCTCGGAGCACTTGGACCGCTCGCTTGTCGACGCCCTCTTTATGCGCCAAGACGACACCGGCGAGGCCATCTCGGCCGTCGGCATTCCTAGCCTTACCCGCGCCTTGGAGCGCGAATCTGGCCTGGCCGAAGAAGAGGTCTCCGGCGATGATTCCGCGCTCCTTGCCCGCGTGGATAAGGAATACCAGCGCTACTTCACCGCCGCGAAGGGCAACCCAGCCGGTGAATATAAGGAGTCCGCCGAAGCGCTCACGCAGGCCGAAGAAGAATACACCGAGGCCACCCGCGTGCTGCGGGAGCTGGACTCCGTGGTTGAGCGCTACGAGCAACTCCAGCGCGAGCAATCCGCCGCCGAAGTCGAGCTTCCCGCTGCCCGGGCCGATCTCAGCGAAAAGCAGACCCAGGCGGAGGAAGCCGCAACCGCGCAGGCCACGCTGGATTCCCACAAAGCCACGCTCGAGCGCGCCATCGAGGACCTCGCCCGCGCCCAGGCAGCGGTTACCGAGCGCGCCGGGCTGGTCACCGCAGCCGATGAATCTGCCACGGCTGCGAAGGACGCCGAGCAGAAGCTCACCGGCGCGCAAGAAAGAGCTCAAGAAGAAGCTGCGGAAAAGGAGTCACTGGACAAGCGCCTGGCAGAGGCAAAAGAGGACTATGCCGCGGCCCGCAGCACTCTCAAACAGGCTCGCCGTCTGCAAGATAGGCAGAGATTTGAACAGTTAAGCGCCCGGTTGGAATCGCTCGACGCCCTCGCCGCCGAGGTAGACCAGGCCCGTGCAGCCATTGCCCAGCGCGGACGCGAGATCACCGCGGCCGATATCAGCAGCCTGCATAAGGCGGACTCGGCGCTGTCTGTGGCCACGCGCCTGCACGAGGCTGCGGCCGCCAAGGTGCACTTTTCGGGTCCGGATGGTTCTAGGATCCGTGTTGATGGGGAAGACATCGAGCTAGGCGAGGACACAGCCATCGAGCTTGTCGACGCCCGAGTTATCACCATTGGTGATATCACCGCCCGCTTTTCCGCTGGGGCCTACTCGGCCGAAGACACCCTGCGCGATGTGGAGCAGGCCCGCACGCGACTGCAGGACCTGCTCGATACCCTTGGCGTGGATTCTGTCGAAGCGGCCGAAAAGACCCATGAGGAGCACCGCGCGCTCAACGACACTCTGGATGCCGCCACCCGGGCTCTTGCCGTGGAACTGGGGCCGGATGATTTAGGCGACCTCCGCGCCCAGCATTCCGCTTTGTCCGAGAAGGTGGCGGACCTTGCGGATGCGGGCGAGGTAGATCTTGCTGCCGCCGAAGCCGTGGAGGAAGAAGCCAGCGAAAAGGTCAATGCGCTCGACCGCGAGCTGGTGCCGTATCGCGAAAGCCGTCTTGCCCACGAGGTAGTGCGCTTAAACGCCGAACTGACCGCCGCCCGCGAGAATACACAGCGCGTGACCAGGGAGCTCTCCTCCGCGCGCGAGCATGCCGCCGACGAGGCGCTCCATGCCGAGGTCACCCGTTTGGAGACCGTCGTGGCGGAGCTGCGCGGGCAGCTTGAGCAGATGGAAGCGGTTGATCTTGATACCGCCAATTCGCTGGTAGAAGGCGCGCAGTCCCACCTGGAATACCTCACCGGATGCATCCAGCGCTGTGAGGTGGACCTTGGCAGGCTGTCGAGCGAAATCAACTTCCACTCTGGTGCCGCCGAGCGCGCCCAGCAGGCCACCGCAGCGGTAGAGATGGCTCGCGCGGTGTACGAGAGCGTAGACAAGCGCGCGCAAGCAGCCTGCTATCTGCGCGAACTTTTACTCAAGCACCGCGATGCCGCCCGCCAGCGCTATGCCGCGCCCTTCGTGGACGCACTCTCACAGCTGGCTCGCACCGTCTACGGTGGCGATATCACCTTCGAGCTCGATGAAGATCTCCGCGTGACCGCCCGTACCCAGGATAAAGAGACGGTGAACCTGGCCAGCTTGTCCGGCGGTGCTCGCGAGCAGTTGGCCATCCTCACCCGCTTTGCCATCGCGCAATTGGTAGGGGCGGAGTCGGTGCCGGTCATCGTGGACGATGCGCTGGGTTCTACCGACGCGCACCGCCTGCAACTCATGGCTACGCTCTTTTCCCACGTGGGACGGGATAACCAGGTATTGGTCTTTACCTGCATGCCGGAGCGCTATTCTCGCGTGCCGGGGCGCAGCGAGCGCGCCATTGCTTCCCTCAAAGGGGTAATCTAGTGCCATGCCTTCTCAAACTCGCTGGTTAGACGACGAGGAGCAGGAACTATGGCGCCTGCTCCTTGGCGCTGTGTGCAAGATTAATAGGGGAATGGATGAAACGCTCAAGGCCGGCGGCGAGGTATCTGCCTCCGAGTTTGCTGTCCTCGTTGCCTTGTCTGAGGCACCGGAGCAGCACCTGCGCCTGCACGAGTTGTGCACGCAGCTAGAGTGGGATCGCTCCCGCGCCTCCCACCAAGTAACCCGCATGGAAAAGCGCGGCCTGCTTTATAAAGAACCAGACGCGGTAGATGCCCGTGGGATCAATGTGTGCGTTACTCACGTGGGCCTAGAACACTTGCGGCGCGCCGCCCCCGAACACGTGGAATCAGTCCGCCGCATGGTTTTTGACCACCTGCAGCCCGAGGACGTGCCTGCGCTGCGGCGCTTTTTTAACGGCGTTTTGCAGGCCAAAAACCTCCCAGGCTATGAGGGATACGTGCCAGATTCGCTACTACACGGAAGGGATTAAGCTCCATGATGGGACAAGAGCTCTTTGAGCACCCAAAGAAACAATATAAGACCTACGGAATCACCGCGTTGGAGGAGCTTAGTCCACGCATCGGTGACCCCGAAGCGCACCTGGATGATGCCGCCAGCGAGGAACAAGTCTCCGCTATGGAAGAGGCCCTAGAGGCCTACCCAGACTCCGTGTTGACCTATGACCAAGACACCGAGCTATGGATTGTCGGCGCGGAAGAGGACATCGAGCGCATGCTCGCGGACCGCGAGTCTTTCGTAGAGGCACTGCTCAATAACGAGGACCCCGGAATCTAAGGGCGAAATTTCGGCGTCAATCAAAAGTGCGAGGAATGCGGCCTTATAAGCACTTAACTGTTAAGATATCCGTAGTTAATCCTCGGTGGATCGAAAGGTTTTATCATTATGAACGAGCGTGAGGCTCAGGAACAGCGCGAAGCAGCAGCTCGCGACAAGGGCAATGGCTGGGTTCCCGTATTCCTTCAGTGGATTCCTTCCATGCTGCTAGCCGTAGTGATGCTGGCAGCCATGTTCTTCGGTATGTACTACATCGAGCACGGCACCTTGGACATCACCCAGCCGATCACCAACGAGTTCATTACTCAGTAGCTTCGGCACATAGAAGAATCCGGCTCACCTGCACACGGCGGGGAGCCGGATTGTTTTATTTGCCCACCGCCTGGCGCCAGGTCATCTTGCGTCCATTATTCAAAATGGCGCGGCGGTAGATGCGTCCGACTAGCACGATAATCAGTGCGGTCACCACAGCCATGAGCACATAGCTAGCTAGCAAGCCCAACCAGCTGAGGTTGCCCCCGGCTACTTGCATCGGAGCAACCAGCATAGAAACCGGCGGCAACCAGGTCATAACCTGCATCCACGTGGCATCCAGGTGCATCCAGCCGAACATCGGTACATACATGGTGGCAAAGACAAGGAACAGAATCGGTGCCTGCGTGGACTGGAGATCCTCGGTGCGCTGCACCATGGAACCGGCTGCAGCGTAGAGGCTGCCAAAGAAAAGCAGGCCTAGAATCTCGCCTACAAGGAGGACGGCTACCAAGCCATAGTCCAGCTCGAGGTCACTAGCCAGGCCGGACGCAGCAATCGAAATCGCGCCACCGCCCAGGATGAGGAGGGTGGCCAAGAAACCGACGATGGTATTGCCCAAAATCTTGCCGGCCAAGAAGTCTACTGGGCGCACGGAGGACAAGATGATTTCCACTACGCGGGAGGACTTTTCCTCCGTGACGCGGCCGCCAATCAGGCCTGCGAAGGTCATGACAGAAAAGACCACCGCCATTGCGCCAATGAGGACCGTGGCTACACCGGCCATCTTTTGTTCAGTGCCATCCTCTTCTTCTAAGTTCACCTGATTTACGGCGGTCGAAGGGGTAGCCTTTTCTAACTCTTGCGGGTCAATATTGAGCTTTTCCAACGCCGTTGCTTGTGCTTGAGAAGAAACGATTTGGTTGACGGTGGTAGTCACCGCAGCAGGCGTATCGCCCTTGCTCAAGAGATCCCAGCCGTCGTTTTCTGCCGGCACGAGGGCGGCATCGGCCTCGTCATTTTCCACCAATTGCTGGGCTTCCGCGCGGTCTTTCGCTGCTGTGGCATCGATGCCGGAATCTTTGAAGGCGGACGCTTCCATCCCCACGACGGCTACGGAATCAGGTTCTTCATCGCCGCTGAAGAAGCTGATAGCAATTGGGGCGATAATGGCGCCGAGGATGAGGAGCAGCATAGTGCCCACTACCATCTTCGACTTCAGCGCGACTGCCATTTCACGCTTGGCTACGACGCCGATGGTCTTCATTGCGGAATACTGCATGGCTTAGGCCTCCTCATTCTGGTTGCTAGTGACGACGTCCTGGAAAAGCTCGGTCAGGTCTGGGATCTTGCGACCGAAGGAATGCACTGGGCCAGCGGCTAGGGCAGCCTGCAGGATCGTCTGGTCATCAACGCTGGGATCTGCTTGGATTACCACGGCGTCGGCAGTCTCTGCCACCAGCTGCGTGCCCTCCGGGTACCAGCCGCGTGCTGGGGTAGCGACCTCAAAGCGCGGCGGGCCCTGGCTGCGCAGCTTATCGACGCCCCCTTCGGCCACCATGTGCCCCTTCGTCACAATGCCCACGCGGTCACATAAGCGCTGCACCAAGTCCAACTGGTGCGAGGAGAAAATGACGGGAACGCCACGGTTGGCGCGCTCGCGCAGCATATCTGACATGACGTTGACCGCAACTGGGTCCAGCCCGGAAAAGGGCTCGTCCAGAATCAGCATGTCTGGGTCGTGGATAAGGGAGGCCGCGAGCTGTACTCGCTGCTGGTTGCCCAAGGAGAGGTCATCGAGCTTATCGTCCATGCGCTCGCCCAGGCCTAGCTGCTCAAGGAGCTCAGCGCCGGCCCGCTTGGCGGCGGCCTTATCCATGCCGTGCAGCGTGCCAAGGAAGACCAGCTGACTGAGCAACGGCTCCTTGCCATAAAGGCCGCGCTCTTCCGGCATATAACCAATGCGGCGGCGATTATCGTCATTAATTGGGGCGTTATCGAAATAGACTTCGCCGGAGTCTTTCGCCAGCACACCTAGTGCAATGCGCATGGTGGTGGACTTTCCGGCGCCGTTGGAGCCGACGAACCCGAAGATTTCGCCCTCGCCAACGCTAAAAGTCATATCCCGCAGGGCTTGCGTCTCCCCGAAGGACTTATTGAGGTGGTCGATGGTCAAAGTGGGCATGTTTAGTTCTCCGAGTTCTGGTTGAAGGTCAGTGCGTAGCCGACAGCGGGCAGGGTGGCAGAGATGAAGTAACTAAAGAGCAGGTAGTAGCCAGCTCCAAGCAAATATTTGGTGCCAATGGTGCCGGTAATGCCTCCGCCTAGGAACCAATTTCCTACGAGGAGGGTGACCAGACCGCCGGTAAAAAGTAGGGCGGTAGACAGCTGGAAAGCCTTGCGGCGCCACTGGTCGAGGACCTGGGCCTCGTACTCATCAAGAGAGGACAGCGGCTTGCGGTCTTTGGAATCAATGGATACCCGCAGAATGGTCCACGGAATGCAAGAGAGCACCATTGCTATAGACATGGCTAACAGTGCCCAGTAAGAAGAAAGCGCCAATGCGAGGATGAGGAAAATCGCGGATACAGCTACGCAGCCATACATTGATGCGATTAATCCACGGGTGGGGCCGGGACGGCGGAACCGTTTGGCGCGGATCGTTGTTGAAACTGGGGCGTCGTTTGCTGTCATGTATTTAAGTGTTGCATAAACCCAACACTCTGGCAATAGTTTCTGCAGATTTTTCTTTGAGGTTGACCCTGACGCAACGTAAGGTGCGACAATGAAGCCATGGACGACATCGATGAAGTTCTTTATACCGTTGGCGAGGTAGCAGCGCTTTTTCGTATTACGGTGCGCACCTTGCACCACTGGGAGGCGCAAGGCTTGCTATCTCCCACGTGGCGCAGCTGGTCCAATTACCGGCTCTATACCGAACAGGACTGCGCCCGCGTGCAGAAGATTCTGATCTACCGCGCTACCGGTATGAAATTGACCGATATTAAACAGCTGCTAGATGGCGGTGCCTCCGATGTGGAGCATCTGCGGAGGCAAAGAGAAAGCCTGCTCGCACAGCGCGACAGTCTTACTGACATGCTGGCAGCAATTGACACCTTGATGGAGGATGCAATGAATAACCGAAAGCTCACTGTGGAAGAAATCGGACAAATCGTCGGCGATGCCAACTTTGCCGCGCATCAACAAGAGGCTGAAGAGGCCTATGGATCGAGCGAGGACTGGGCTATGTATCAACAGCGTACTGCCGACTGGTCGAAGCAAGACTGGAGCGATGCCCAAGCGGCAGTTGCTGAGGTGGAGAAAGAGCTGGCCCAGGCTGTAGCCAATGGAATGGCAGCGGACTCTGAGGAGGCCCAGGGGCTCGTCGAAAAGCACCGCGCAGCACTCAGTTCCTTCTTCCCGGTTACTCCGACGAAGCACTTTCTGATTTCCCGTGGGTACGTTGCCGATGAGCGCTTCCGGGAGCACTATGAGGCGCAGCAGGAGGGGCTTGCTCAGTGGCTGGCGGATGCAATCGAATGTGCAGCTCAGGCGCAGGGGGTAGATACTGTGCATCCGGAGTGGAAATAGGTAGCCGGAACCGTTTCTGAGGTTTTGCTTATGTCTACCCCCGGATGGTGGTGCGGCATAGCTTATTTCCCCGCGGGGAGCGCTCGATGGTACTACCGTTAGCTTTAGGCCAATTGTCTATACAAGGAGTGCTCGCCATGCGCTACACCAACGGTAACTATGAAGCATTTGCTCGCCCCCGTAAGCCGAAAGGGGCCGATGAGAAAACTGCGTGGATCCTCGGATCTGGCCTCGCTGGTCTTTCTGCCGCCGCGTTCCTAGTACGTGATGCACAGGTACCGGGGGAAAATATTCATATCCTCGAACAATCCCATATCGCAGGTGGCGCTCTCGATGGAATCAAAGAGCCAGAGGACGGCTTTGTCATCCGTGGAGGCCGCGAAATGGAAAACCACTTCGAGTGCCTGTGGGATCTCTTCCGCTCGGTGCCCTCGCTGGAGATCGAGAACGCCAGCGTATTGGACGAGTTCTACTGGCTCAACCGCGATGACCCGAATTATTCCCTGCAGCGCGCGACGGTAAACCGCGGCGAGGACGCGCACACCGATGGCAAGTTTACTTTGACTCGCAAGGCGCAAAAGGAACTCATCAAGCTCTTCCTTGCCACCCGTGCTGAGGTGGAAAATGTCCGTATTAACGAGTGGTTTAGCGAAGACTTCCTTGAGTCCAATTTCTGGATGTACTGGCGCACCATGTTTGCCTTCGAAGAATGGCACTCGGCACTGGAGATGAAGCTCTATGTCCACCGCTTCATCCACCATATCGGTGGCCTCCCGGATTTTTCCGCGCTTAAATTCACAAAGTATAATCAGTATGAATCGCTGGCTTTGCCGCTGACAAAGTACCTGCAGGATCACGGTGTGCAATTCGAGTACGGTACCCGCGTGACCGACGTAGACTTCCGCATTGCCGACGGGGAAAAGCAGGCCACCTACATCCATTGGGAGAAAAACGGCAAAGAGGGCGGTGTGTCCCTCACGGATAATGATCTAGCATTTTTGACCATTGGCTCCTTGGTGGAAAATTCCGATAACGGAAATCACCACCGTGCAGCCAAGCTCAATGAAGGTCCAGCACCGGCTTGGGAACTGTGGCGCAAGATCGCGGCGAAAGATGATTCCTTTGGCCGCCCAGACGTTTTTGGCAGCCATATCCCAGAGACGAAGTGGGAATCCTGCACGGTGACTACGCTGGACGAGCGCATCCCACGCTACATCGAAAAGATTGCCAAGCGGGACCCCTTCTCCGGCAAGGTCGTTACCGGCGGTATTGTCACCGCCCGCGACTCCAACTGGTTGATGTCCTGGACCGTGAACCGCCAGCCCCACTTTAAGAATCAGCCGGACGACCAAATCGTGGTCTGGGTCTACGCCCTTTATTCTGATCGCCCAGGTGACTACACCGGCAAGACCATCGAGGAATCCACTGGTGAGGAAATCACCCGCGAGTGGCTCTATCACCTCGGCGTTCCGGTAGACCAGATTGATGAGATGGCTGCAACGGGCGCTAAGGCCGTTCCAGTCATGATGCCCTACGTCACGGCGTTCTTCATGCCGCGTCAGGCTGGCGACCGCCCGGATGTGGTGCCGGAAGGTGCGAAGAACTTTGCATTCATCGGCCAATTCTCCGAATCTGCTCAGCGTGATTGCATCTTTACCACCGAGTACTCGGTTCGCACACCAATGGAAGCGGTCTATACCCTTATGGATCTGGAGCGTGGCGTACCGGAGGTATTCAATTCCACCTTCGATGTACGCACGCTTCTCGACGCCACCGTTCAGCTACGCGACGGCGAGCCACTTGGCAATGGCCGTGACACCAAGGCCGGCCGGTTTATGCGTAAGCACTTCCTAGACAAGCTGGAAGACAACGAGATCGGTGAACTCCTGCAAGAAGCAGGTCTGCTCAAGCACAAGGGCTAATCAGGCGCTTGATTTCTAGTGGTCGTGGAAACACCTGACATGGGTTAGGTGATTGTGTGGAGTCGAAATGGGTTCCGGATTCTGTTGTTGTGGCGCGGTTTGCGTCGTTGGTTCGGGCTGGTAGTTCA